>DATFDN010000382.1:0-16432 GCA_035252035.1 Acetobacteraceae bacterium
CCTCCGTGTAGTTGATGGCGACCTGCCCACAGAGGCCGCCGCAGCCGGTCTGGAGGTAGCGCTGGGTCCAGCCCTGGGTCGGCAGCAGAAGCTCGAACATGCCCGCCGGCGCGATGGTGCCCCTCACGTCGCAGTACGGGGCTGGCGCTCCCGTGGTCATGACGGCCGCCGACTGAATACTGACCGGGGCGCTTGCCCGACATGGTTGCCCCCCCTTGTTGGATGTGACGCCGTACGGCGCCGTCACCTACGTCCCGCTGCCTGCTCCGGCGATGGTGCGCGCGCCTCTTCCCACCTCGCGCGGCGCCCCGGCAGCATCCGCCACAGCACGTCGTCGTGCAGCACGAAATGATGAAACAGCGCCGCGCCCGCGTGGCCGGCGGCCACGACGATGATGGTCCAGCCGACCCAGTAATGGAGCTCGCCCACGAGCTGGTGCGCGGGCTTGGACCACGGCGCGAAGGGCGCCGGGATCGGCAGGCCGAGGAAGCTCATCGCCTCGCCGCCCGACCAGCGCAGGACGAAGCCCAGCGCCGCTTGCGCCGCCAGCAGCCCGTAGAGCAGGTAATGCACCGGCTTCGACGCCATCTCCACCCAGCCCGAGACGGCGGCGCGGACCTGGTGGCCGGGGATCAGGCGCCAGGCGATTCGCGCGACCACCACGGCGGCCAGCACGATGCCGAGGGACATGTGCGCCACGATCATGAGATGCTTGGTCGGACGCGCGGCGAAGTCCCAAAACTGCGACAGGCCCAAGAGCGTCAGCACTAGCGCCACGGTCAGCCAGTGCAGCGACATGGCGCCACCGTCGTAGTGCGTCCGGTCGTCGCCCGCGGCGATCCGCGCGGCGGTGGCGACACCTGGGGTGGATCTGGTGTTCATGCCCTCCTCCGACGCTCAGAGTTCCGCTTCGACCTCGGCATCCGCGTAACGGCGGAGGGTCCGCTCCCTGTCCGAGGCGGCCAGCGTGTCGAGAAGCGCATCGAGATCGGGGGTGGCCAGTGCCTCCTTCCCGATCTCCCGCCCCCGTTCCCCCGCCCAGTCCTGGCGCGCGGCGATGGAGCGGCTGAGCAGCGGCTCGACCCCGGCCTCCTGCACCGTGCGCGCCACCTCCCGCATCTCCTCGGCCCGGCGCTTGCCATGCAGCAGGGCGCGGCTGATCGTGTAGCGCGCGAGGCCAGGCCAGTCCTCGTGCGGCAGGGTGTCGGCCAGCGACCGCAGCACCTCCCGCTCCACGCCATAGTGGCGCGCGGCGAGCAGGCACTCGGTCGTCAGCGCCTCCAGCCCCTTGACCATGACGCTGCGGCACATCTTGACCGAGGACGCCTTGCCGATCTCGTCGGAAAAGCCGGTCAGCCGCATGTCGAAGGGCACCATCAGCGCCATGAATTCCCGGAGATGCGGGCCGCCCAGGAGCATGGGCGAGCGGAGCCCGTGCGGCGGCACGCTGGTCATCACCGCGGCCTCCACGTAGCGCCCGCCGGCACCTTCGATGACGTGGGCGGCCTCCCGCTTGGTGGAGGGGGAGACGGAGTTCACGTCCACGACGAACGGCGCGTGCCCGAGCCCGCCCCGCAGCGAGGCGGCGGCATCGAGTGCCGAGCCGGCCGTCACCGAGACGAACACCACGTCCGCGTCCGCGGCGGCCTCCGCGGCCGTGGCGCGGACCTCCACATAGCCGGTCGTGGCGGCCCGCGCCCGCGCGGACTCGGCGATGTCGAAGGCGGTGATCCTGGACACGCCGCCACCAACCGCCGCGTGCAGGTCGCGGGCGAAGAGGCCGCCCACCTCGCCGAAGCCGATGATCGCGAATGCCGTCATGGGCACCTCTGAAGTCTGGTCCATCATCCCGCGGCGGCCCCTGTCGGCAGCCCGTCCCATAGCTCCTCGGCCTCCACCGGACGGGGAAGCAGGCCCTGCTCGGTCGCGTAGCGCAGCGCGAGCCCGATTGCCGGCCGCAGCGCCGCGCGGCCCATCGGCAGGGCGTCGCGGCCGTCGGGAGCCGGGGGGACGGCCGCCTTGGCGTCATGGAACATGCGCAAGAGTTCGGCCACCAGGTCCGGGCGGCTCTCGGCCAGCTCGCGCCGCACGGTCACGACATGGTTGACCGGCACGACACGGTGCTTCCGCCAGAACGCCTCGGCCGCTTTTGCCGGATCCGGAAAGGCGGTGCGCAGGTCAGGGTCGTCCGGCACATCGTTGCCGACGATCACCGCGTCCAGCTCGCCCGCCCGCAGCATGGGCAGCAATTCCATGCCGGACGGCGCGCGCTCGGCCCAGGGCGGATCGCGGTACTCGGCCACGTGCGCGTCCTCGAATGTGACCCAGCGCACCTGCTCCGGCCGCACGCCGTAATCCTCGGCAAGGACACCGCGCAGCCACATGCCCGTGGTCTGGCTGTAGGCGCGCACCCCAACGCGCCGCCCGGCGAGGTCGGCGGGGCCACCGATGGCGCTGCCTCTCCGGCAGAGCAAGGCCCCCTCTTGAAACCGCGCCGCCACGGTCACGGGCAGCAGCACCAGCTTCTTGCCGTACGCCTTCGCCTGGAGAAAGGTGGCGATCGCCATTTCGCACACGTCGAAGCGCCCCTCTCGTACCATGGGCGCGAAGGCGCGGTTGACGGGGGATACGTTGGCGAAGTCGAGGCGGAGCTTGGTGGACGCGACCTGGCCAGACTTGAGCGCCGCCGTGTGCTTGTACGTGCCGATCGCGGCGCGCAGCACGGGCACCTCGCTCGCCGTCGCCGGCGCGGTCTTGCCCGGCACCGCTCAGCCCTCTACGTCCGCGTAGGGACGGTAGGCCAGTCCCTTCCGCGCCAGCGCCTCGCGCATTCCGTAGATGTCCAGGCCCAGATCACCCGCCTGAAGCCGGGCGCGCGTGCCCGCCTCCTTGCGCTCGCGCGCCTCACTCTTGCGCAGCACGTCGTCCGCCGACAAGCGCGGCACGACCACCACGCCATCATCGTCGGCCACGATGAGATCTCCCGGACGGACGAGCTGCCCGGCGCAGACGATCGGCACATTCACCGAGCCGAGCGTCTCCTTCACCGTACCCTGGGCGGAGACAGCCTTCGACCAGACCGGAAAGCGCATCCCGGTCAGCGCCGCCACGTCCCGCACCCCCGCCTCGATGACCAAGCCGAGCACGCCGCGCGCGGCGAGCGAGCAGGCCAGCAGCTCGCCGAAATATCCAGCATCCGAGGGCGAGGTGGGCGCGACCACCAGCACGTCGCCGGCCCGGCACTGCTCGGCCGCGACGTGCAGCATCCAGTTGTCCGCTGGCGGGACGGAGACCGTGACCGCGCTGCCCGCGAGCTTCGCCCCGGCATAGATCGGCCGCATGTAGGACGCGAGCAGGCCGGTGCGGCCCTGCGCCTCGTGTACCGTGGCCACGCCGTAGGGGCGGAACGCCGCCGCGAGCTCGGGGGCGACGCGGGGCGGCTCGGTGACGACTAGACCGGCGGTCACGCCAGGCTCTCCACGACATGGGGGAACACGGACTCGTAACCCTCGCCGTAGCTGATCTTCTTGTCCGAGTTGCGCGCCGCCTGTGCGCCGCGCTGCTGGGCGACTCTCGTGTAGTACTCCCAGAGGTGCTCCTGGCCGGCCATGCACTCGATCGCGGCGCGCTTCTTCGCCCACACGGGCGTGATGTCGAGCAGCACGTCCGGCTTCCAGTCGCACTGCTCCGGCTGGTGTGGCTCGAAGAGGAACACTGGAGGCGCACCGAGCACCCTCTGACCGGGGTTATGCCCGTGCGCTTGCGCGACGATGCGGGCGTGCTGGGCGAAATCAGTGACCGCCGGATGATCGTGGTTGTAGATGTCCTTGCGCGAGTGCGACAGCACGAACGCGGGGTGGATCGCGCGGTAGACGTCCACGAGGCGGTAGAGCGACTCCTGGGTGAGGGTCATCGGGTAGTCACCGAGATCCCAGAACTGGATGTCGGCCACGCCGAGGTGCTTGGCGGCCGCCTCGGCCTCCTTCCGCCGCTCGGCTTTCACGCGGCCCAGTGTCATCCCCTCCTGGCGCCAAAGCTTCGCGCTCTCGCCGCGCTCGCCGTAAGAGAGACAGATCACCGTGACCGCGAATCCCTTCTCCGCGTGCAGCGCAATCGCGCCCCCCGCGCGCCAGACGAAATCCGCCGAGTGCGCGCTCACCACGAGCGCCGTCCTGCCTGTCGTCCCGCTCACGATGCGATCCCCTTTTCCGCCAAGTCGTCCTGTCCCGCCACTTCCGTCTCGCTGCCCGCGAACTCTGGCGGCAGCGGCGGCGTGCCGTGCGTGTGGAAGCTCTCGATGGTCTTCAGCCCCCAGGCCTGGCCCTTCTTGCGCTCGGCTTCGGTCCAGGTGATCGGCTTCCAATCGGGTGCGAGCACGAGCCGCGCGCCGGCGTTGGCCACCTCGACCCGGTTGCCACCCGGCTCGTAGACGTAGAGGAAGAAGGTCTGCTGGACGGCGTGCTTGTGCGGTCCAGTCTCGATGAAGACGCCGTTCTCCAGGAAGATGTCGGCCGCCCGCAGGATCTCCTCGCGGCTGTCGAGCGCGAAGGTGACGTGGTGGAAGCGGCCCCGGACACCATGGGCCTCGCGCGTGTAGGCGAAATCGTAGCTCTTGTTCGTGCAGGTCAGCCACATGCCGACCTCGGTGCCGTTGTCGAGCACGATCTGCTCGGTGAGCCGGAAGCCGAGATAGTTCTGGAAGAACTCGCGGTTGGCCTTGATGTCGGCGGCGAGGCAGTTGAAGTGGTCGATCCGCCGGACGTTCACGCCCCGCGCCGGAAAGCGCTGCGCCTGGTTCTTGAGCGAGGGACGCAGCGCGGGCGGCGCCTCGTACCACTCGGTTTCATAGTAGAGTTCGATGAGGTGGCCGTCCGGATCGCGGAACTGGAAGGCGGGGCCGTGGCCGAGTTCGCCCTCGTGCCAGCCCACCTCGTAGCCAGAGCCCTTGAGCGCCGACACGCGCCGCTCCAATGCCTGCGGGCTGCGCGCGCGGAAGGCGGCGTGGCCGAGCCCAGAGGTGTTCGAGCCCGTGAGCTTGAGCGAGTAGCGCTCGTAGTCGTCCCAGCCCCGCAGATAGACGGACTCGTCCTGGCGCCCGCTCTCGGTCATGCCCATGACATCCACGAAAAAGCGCAAGGACTCCTCGGGCTTGGGCGTCAGCACCTCCAGGTGGCCGAGATGGGCCACGTCCATGATCGGCTCGTCGTGCATCGCATTTCCTCCTTCACTCACGAAACCAGGATCTGCGCCCGCATTCGCTCATACTCGTCCTTGGGGACGGGCACCGCGTTGCGGTGTCCGAGATCGTTCAGGTGAACCCGGTACGTCTCCCGCGCCGTGAACGCCGCGATCGCCGCGATGGCGCAGATGCCAAACGCGATTGCCCCGACGGTCAGCGGCACGTGCGCCGATCCGGGCGGGGCGACGGCGGCGAACAGCGCGGGCAGCAGGGCGCTCAGGGTCGTGCCGACGTTCTGGCCGATCGCCATGCCGGAAACGCGCACGCGCGTCTGGAACAGCTCGGGGAAGAAGCTCGGGAACACTGCGTTGAACCCCTGGTACACGATGCCCCACATCAGCAATGACAGGATGATCGCCAGCGCCACGTTGTGGATGCTGATCGCGTAAAGATAGGCGAATGAGAGGAGCCCAGAGCCGAGGGTGCCGACCAGGATCGGCGGGCGGCGGCCGATCCTGTCCGACAGGTTGCCGACGAGCGGGATGATGAGCACGGCGAGAATGTTGCCCAGGACGGGAATCCAGAGATAGACGCTCGGCGAGAAGCGAATGCCGTACGCGGGCTGCACCGCGTAGGCCGCGCCGAAGATGCTGGTGACGACGGCGATCACATTTGTCAGCGCGATGCACAGGACACGCAGGATGTCGTCCCAGCTTAGGCGGAAGGCTTCGACGATCGGTGATTTGGGGATCTCGCCATGCGCGCCCTCTGCGGCGAAGGCAGGGGTCTCCTCGACTTCGCGCCGGATGATGTAGCCGGCGATGACGACCAGCACGCTGAGCAGGAAGGGAATGCGCCAGCCCCAGGCCACGAACTGCGCCTTTGGCAGAAAGGTTGCCAGCGGCAAGAACACGGCCGCCGCGAGCAGTTGGCCGGCCTGCACGCCCTGCAACGTGAAGCTCGCGAAATAGCCGCGCCGCCCGAACGGCGCATGTTCGAGGATCATTGAACTGGCGCCGGAGATCTCGCCCGCAACGGCGAAACCCTGGATCAGGCGCAGGATGACGAGCAGGACCGGCGCCCAGATGCCAACCGATTGGTAGGTCGGCAGCACGCCCACCGCCATCGTCGAGAAGCCCATCAGGAACATGCAGAGCAGCAGCACGGTCTTGCGGCCGTGGGTGTCGCCCCAGTGGCCGAGGACGAAGGCGCCGATCGGGCGGGCGACGTAGCCCACGCCGTAGGTGGCGAGCGAGGCGACGATCGCGACCGTGGGATTTCCCGAGGGGAAGAAGAGCTGCGGGAAGAGCAGGGAGGCGGCGGTCGCGTAGATGAAGAAGTCGTAGTATTCGAGCGCCGAGCCGATCCACCCGCTGGCGGCGGCCTTTTTCGACTGGCGCTTGCCGTGTGGCTCGTGTTCCAGCGAATCAGTCATCGGATCTCTCCGTACGGTACGCTTGCGGCACAGACGTGCTGGCGATGCTCGCTGCCCGAATTCGGTCGCATCCGCTTTTGGAACAAGACTAGGCCAACCGAAGTCAATTCCGCTTTATCCTTGCCCGCCCACTCCTGTCCTATCGCTTCTCCCGACCTCGCTATCACCGTTGGTTATAGAGGTGGCGACGCCGCGCTCGGCAATCTCGGCCACGTAGGCGCGGAGGCACTCCGCGAACGCAAGACCCGCTGACCGCAGCGCGGGGCCGCCGCGCGGCAGGATCAGCCCCGCCGGGCGGTCCGGCGTGGGAATCGGCAGGGGCACCACGCGCAGCGTGCCGCGCAGCAGATCACCGACCATCATCAGCCGCGGCATGACCGAGAGCAGGTCGGTCCCATGCAGCATCTCCCGGATGAAGCCGTGGGAGCTTGAGCGGAGGGAGGCCGCCGGATCGATTCCGAGCAGCGAGAGGAGGTGCTCGATCTCCTGGCCGACTCGCTGGGTGGCGGTGGGCAGGACGAGGTCGTAGCGGCCCAGTTCCTCGACCGTCACCGCCCCCAGGGAGAAGATCGGGTGCTCGGCACGGGCGAGGACGGAGATCGGCTCGCTCCAAAGGGCCTCGCGCGCGAAGCCGTCGGGCACGGCGGGCTCGTAGAGTCTCCCCACGATCAGGTCGAGCTCGCCGGACGCGAGCAGCGGCAACAACTCCTCCGTGCGCCCTTGCTGGAGCC
The DNA here is from genome assembly GCA_035252035.1 of Acetobacteraceae bacterium. GTDB lineage: Bacteria > Pseudomonadota > Alphaproteobacteria > Acetobacterales > Acetobacteraceae > DATFDN01. The sequence continues at coordinate 7,346 of DATFDN010000382.1, forward strand.
GGACCCTGATGGCCGGGTAGGCGGCCTTGAGCCGGGCCAGTGCGCCTGGCAGCACGCCGGAAGCAGCGACGGGCAGGGCGCCAAGCGCCAGGGTGCCCCCGCCTGGGCTGGAGAGCAGGTCAAGCTCCTCGTCGAGCCGGCGCAGCTCGGCGAGGATGCGCCGCGCCGACCGAACGAACACGATCCCCCCCTCGGTCGGGTACACGCCGCGGGGGTGGCGGTCGAACAGCCGGAGCTGGAGGATGTCCTCCAGCTCGTGCAGGCTCTTGGTGAGGGCCGGCTGGCTGACGCCGAGGGCCACGGACGCTTTGAGCAGGCTGCGGTTCCTCTCGATGGCGTCCACGGCCCGCAACAGGTGAAGACGCAGGCGTTGATCCAAGTAGCGACGGGTTGTCATCGCCCGGCAGCCTTGTGGATAGGCATACACCCCGCCCTCGGCATTGAATTCTGGACGCCTCACCCGGCGAATGCTACGAGGCGATTGTGCCGGACGGTCCCAGGTTGGCACCATCCGGCCGGTTCCGCCTCGCGCGCGAGTGGCGAAACGGTAACCGCAGGGGTCTCAAAAACCCCCGGGGGCAACCCCTTGCCGGTTCGAGTCCGGCCTCGCGCAGGCGCCCCCGCCGATCGCGTCAGCCCCGGAAGAAGGTCGCGACTTCCCTGTTGAAGATATCCGGAGCCTCGCGCATCAGGAAATGCCCCGCGTTCCGCACCGGAATATATTTCAGGTTCAAATAGTACTGCGGCGCGAGATCCGACCAGTTGATGATCACGCACGTGTCGCCCTCGCCCCAGAGCACCAGCGTCGGGATGTGGGTCGGCGTGTAGTCGCGCGGCTCCCATCCTTTCGCCGCCGGGCTCAGGTTCGCCCGGTACCAGTGGAATCCGCCCTCGACATTTCCAGGCTTCACGAAGTTGTCGGTGATGATCTCGATTTCCTCCGGGGTCCAGAGATTCTTGTTGGCCGACCACCACTGGAAGAACCATCGGAAATAGATCTTCGTCGCCTCCCGGCTGGACTCCACCAACTCCACCGCAAGCGGCGTGCCGTGGAACGAGGCGTAGTAGGAATGTTCGTGGAAGGTTGGGCTCAGATACCGGGTCTCCGCGCCCGGAAGGAACGGGTTCACGAGAACGAGCTTCTTCACCATCTCGGGATAGCGCCTGACGAATTTGTGCATCGTCAGGGAACTCCAATCATGACCGACCCAGTAGGCTTTCTCGATCCCGAGCGCCTTCGCCAGGCGCATCGCGTCATCGACTGTTGTGTCAAGATCGTAGTGCTGCACGGGATCGAGCTGGATGCGCTTCGTCGCCGGATCGTAACCTGGCTTGTCGGTGTCGCCGTAGCCGCGCAGATCGACCGCGATCACGTCGAACTGCTTGGCCAGCTCCTTAATGTTCATCCAGTAGTCGTACCAGAAGCCGGGCCAGCCGTGGAACAGGAACAAAGGTTCGCCGCTGCCCTCGCGCACATAATGGATCTTCACGTCATAGCCGCGCGGGTCGCGGGTCGTGACGGTGTGGTGCTTGAACTCCTCCGGGCAGAGCAGGGTCCGTCCGAACAGCGTGTCGCTTTTCTTGGTCCGAAGCGCCTCCCATTTCCCGCCATAGAGATCCCGGTACGATCTCGGCTGTGCTTCGCTCATTTTCGTTTCCTCCTTCTTACAAAAACATAGCATCGTATGTGGCACCCGTGAACCGCCACCCCCTGGCGTGGCGTGATGGTGCGGTGCATCATCGCGAGGATGGATGCCAGCACCCCTTCCGGGATTGATGGCCTGCTCGCCCTCGTCGCGCGGCGCAGGGCGCAGGCGGACGAAGACCCGTTCGGCAATCCGGTCATGTCGGCCGCGCTTGCCATCACCCGCCTGATCGACGACGGCGAGCTCGACGCGGCCGCCATCTCGGCCATTGTCCGCCAGCTTCGCGATGCCGCGTTCCGTGATCGTGCCCGCCGGCTCGCCACTTATGTTGGCGGCACTGATATCGCGGCCAACGAGGCGGCACTCGTCGCCGTCGCGCAGACCGTGCTGCGTCCCGATCCGTCCGACAGTCCGGTGCGCTGGGCCGAATTCCGCGCTAACGTCACGCGCCCGCGCTATGCCGCCGTGTTCACGGCGCACCCCACTTTCGCGCTATCGCCCGAGGCGGCCGCCTCGCTTGCCGCGATCGCGAGTGGCGCGGCCGACATGCCCGACCTCGCCAGCCATCGCCCGCCGCCGATCACCTTGGCCGATGAGTTCGCGCGGGCCGTCGCCGCGATTTCCAATGGGCGCGACGCGCTTGACCGCTTCAACGACGCCCTGCTGGCCACCGCCAGCAAGGCTTGGCCGGAGCGTTGGACGGCGCTGCTGCCCTGCCCGATCGTGCTGTCGAGCTGGGTCGGATACGATATCGACGGCCGCACCGACATCGGCTGGGCCGACACGCTGAAGCTGCGGCTGCGCATGAAAATGATGCAACTCAAACGGCTTGCGGGCCAGCTCTCCGATCTGCCGCGAACCGATGCCCTGCGCGCGCGACTGGGCGGGGCGATCGGGGCGGTGCGCGCGCAGATCGAGGCCGGCGCCCGCGCCGCCGATCCGCCAGCGGTCGCCGCCTTTTCTCGTCTCCTGATCGAGAAGCGCGAGGAGGCGATGACGACGCCCGCGCCGCTGCTCGACCTCTTCGCGCCCGCCATCGCCGCCGCCGATGGCGCGGCGCAGCGCGCGCTGTGTGTCGCCCGCGCCGGCCTCGCCGCGCACGGCCTTTCCCTCGCCCACACCCATGTGCGGCTGAACGCGACGCAACTGCACAACGTCGTGCGCCAGCGCCTCGGCATCCTCGATGCCCCGGACGATCCCGCGCATCGCCGCGCGCTGCTCGCCGCCATCAACGCGGCCCTCGACGCCACGACGCCAGTCCCGGTCGATTTCGGCGGCCTGCTCGGCGAGCAGGCCTCCGCCGCGCGGCTGATGATGACGGTCGCGCAGATCACGAAGCATATCGACGCCTCGACACCGATCCGCTTCCTGATCGCCGAGACTGAAAGCGGTTACACCCTGCTCGCCGCGCTCTGGCTCGCCCGCCTGTTCGGCGTTGAGCGCAATGTCGAGATCAGCCCTCTGTTCGAGACGGCCGAGGCCCTGGAAAGCGGCCAGCGCGTGCTGGAAGAGGCGCTGCGCAGCCCGCATTGGCGGGCCTATCTCAAGGCCACTGGCCGTCTCGCGCTGCAATTCGGCTACTCTGATTCCGGCCGCTATGTCGGCCAGATCGTGGCGAGCTACCTCATCGAGCGGCTGCGCTTCAAGGTCGGCGAAACCCTCGCCCGCTTCGGCGTCTCGGGTGTCGAGGTCGTGCTGTTCGACACGCATGGCGAAAGCATCGGCCGTGGCGCGCATCCGGGGTCGTTTGCCGACCGCCTCAAGTATCTCTCGCCCACCGCGAGCCGCCAGGCGCTCGGCAACGCCAACCTGCCCGTTCGGGAAGAGAGCGCATTCCAGGGAGGCGACGGCTATCTGCTGTTCGCAACGCCCGCGCTCGCGCTCGCGAGCGTCGCGCGGATCGCCGAGCACGCCTTCCATGCCGCCGCCGGACCGATCGAGGATCCCATCTACGCAGAACCCGATTACGCCGCCGATTTCTTCGCAACCGTCCGCGCCGGGATGCAGGCCCTGGTGGAAGATCCCGGCTACGCCGCCTTGCTCGGCGCGTTCGGTCCGGCGCTGATCGATCGCACGGGATCGCGCCCGCCGGCGCGGCAGAGCGAAGGGATGGGGCCGGCCGCCGCGATCCGCCATCCGCGCGAGCTACGGGCGATCCCCAACAATGCCATCCTTCAGCAGCTCGGCTGGTGCGCGAACACGCTGCAAGGAGTCGGAAGCGCCGCCGCGCGCAATCCGGAGCTGTTCCGCCAGATGCGCGCCGAGAGCCGCCGGTTCCATCGGGCGCTCGATCTGCCGCACCATGCCCTCGCGCACTCCGATCTCGACGTGCTGCGGGCGGTGGTCGGCACCCTTGATCCAGGCTCCTGGCTCAATCGCGCGGCGCACACCAAGCGGCCCGGCCGGCGCGAGGCGCTGATCGTGGTCGCGCGCGCGCTCGAACGGCTCGATCTGTGGGCGCTGGTGCAGGCGATGTTCCGCCGCGTCCAGGCCGATCACCTGACGTTGCGCGCGGTGTGGCCGGATGCCCCGCACATGCAGCCGCGCGAGGTGTTGCTGCACGCGCTCCGCCTCGCGGTGGTCCAGCGGCTCTGGCTCCTCGCCACCGAGATCCCCGAATTCTCGCCGCGCCACGGCCTGACGCGCCACGAGCTGGAGGTGATGCTGCTGCGGCTTGAGGTGCCGACGGCGCTCGGGTTGCTCGCCGAGATCTTCCCCGCCGGAGCCGATCCCGTCGCCGAGCAGGATTACGGCGAACCCCCCGCTCCCCGCGCCGTCGGTTCCTACAGGCGGGAGCAGACCGAGATCATCGCGCCAATGCGCGAGCTGTTCGCCATCGTGCGCGAGATCGGGACCGCCATCACGCACGAGGTGGGGTCGTTTGGGTGAGAACTGTGGCGCCATACTCCCTCTCCGCCCCTGGGGACGGAGAGGGTTGGGGTGAGGTGGGGGGTTCCAGAAACGACCCGCGAGGGCACCGGCGCGGAGCCGCGCCGGATGTTGGGAAAGCAGTCAGCCGATCCGACGATGGTACAGGCGGGTTGCTCGATGCGGTCACTGAGAGCCCGTCCGGAATGTCGGGCCGGCTGTTTCTATGACCGACGCAGCTCATCGAGCAGCGCTTTCGCCTCTTTCAGATCGGGCAAGTCGAAGCCTTCGGTGAACCACCCGTAGACCGGCGCGAGGAGATCGAGGGCTTTCTGACGATCGCCACGCTCCGCCCAGCTGCGGGCCAGATCGCGCGCGGCAAGGAGTTCAGCGAACTTGGCCTTCTGCCGCCGAGCCTCCGCTAACGAGGCCAGCAAGCATTCCTTCGCCCGCTGGCTATTCGCACGAGCCGCAAAAAGCGACGCGCGGAGCCGGTGCAGATGAGGCGTGACCCACACTTCGCCGCTGCGTTCGATGGCGGCGGAGGCATCGCTGATCAATTCCTCGGCCGTCCCAAACTCACCGGCTACCGTGCAGAGTTCGGCCGCGAGCACCAGACAATAGGGCACATTCATCTGGTAGGCGCCTTGCCGGTGTTTACGAAGAGCATCCAAGAGGGCCGGCAGCTCCTCTGCCGTCCCGTTCAATTTCATCACCGCCCACCACCGGAAAAAGTCATCGGGATGGCCCCATTGCACAATGCTATGCTGCTGGCACATGGCGTCGAATGCCCGAGCGAGGTCTAGTACCACGGCGTAATTGGCGGCCATTGCTTCCGTGCGCAGGCGGTGGAACAGCACGTACGTGAGCGTGAACCAGTGCTCGAGCGCCTCGGCAGCCTGCTGGGCTTGGTTCTGCAATCGCCGCCCCTCATCGATCCAGCCGCATTGCAGTTTGACATCGCCATAGACCACCCGCGCCGTCGTCACCAACTCGTGGCCAAACTCGAACGCCAGTTCGCCGCCGCTTGCGATACGGGGCGCGATTTTCAATGCGACCTCAAGCTCATCCTGGGCACTGGTCAGCTTTCCAAGCCAGATGTGACAGAACCCGAGTGCCCGATATCCGACGAAGAGTGCCAACTCGTCTTGATGAGTTTGCCCGAGCTTCAGAATGCGCGACGCTATCTGCTCCGCTGCCCTGATATTACCCGAGGCCGTGTGGTAACTCAGCTGTGCGAAGAGTACCGGCAGCGCTTGGCGGATCGCGTTGAACTCCTCGCACAGCGTGTCCGCTCTGCGGGCTGCAGCCATCGTGCGCGCATCAGCAAAGCCGGCGGCAGCCATCAGCGCCGGGATATGCGCGAGCTGTATATCGAGCTCGAGCTGGCGATTGGTGCTGGTGTCCGGCAATGCCTGGACAGCAGCGAGGGCGCGCTCACAAAAGCGGCTTGCTTCTATATTTGCCGAGCGACGAGCGTAGTTGCGCCCAGCCTGAAGCCACAAGCTGGCGGCTTTGTGCAGCGCCCCCGCTTCGGCGTTGTGATGCGCCAATAGCTCTGGTCCTGCCCGCACAAAATCGGGGAACCGCTCCTCCAGTGCGGTGGCGATCCGCGCGTGCAGCACCTGGCGCTTGCTTTTGAGCAACGTCCTGTAGGTGGCGTCCTGCACCAGCGCGTGCTTGAAGGTGTAAACCGCTTCGGGCGGTGCGCCGCGCTGAAAAACCAGACCAGCCTCGGCCAACCCCGCGAGCGCCTGTTGCAGCGCATTCTGTCCCGGCCGGGCGATGGCGGCGAGCAGTTCGTACGAGAACTCTCGACCAATGGCCGACCCGATTTGCGCGACCTCCTTGGCCGCCGAGCCGAGACGATCCAGACGCTCCGTCAGCAAGGCGCGCAGCGTCGCGGGTACCGCGAGCGTCGGTCGCGGTATCGCGGTCGATGAGCCGGCGGCATCGCTCGTTTGCGTCGTTTCGAGCACCGCCTTGGTCAGCTCCTCAACGAACAGGGGCACGCCGTCCGCGCGCTCGACAATCTCCGCGACGATCTCGCTCGGCAGGGGCACCGCCCGGTTGCCGATGAGCCGCTCGACCAGCGCCGCACCGTCGCGGCGGTCCAGCCGGGCGAGCGCCATCGTCGCCACGTGCGCTTGGCCGACCCAAGGAGGCGTCAACTCGGGGCGAAAGGTGACGAGGAGCAGCACCGGCAGGCGCCGCACCCGTTCGACCATGAGGTCGAGCAGCTCGAGCGAGGTCGGGTCGATCCAATGGACGTCCTCGAAAACCATCAGCACGGGCCGGAGCCGCGCCAAACCTTCGAGTTGCCGGAACAACGCCTCGAACGTCCTCTCCTTCTTGCGCTGGGGCGTGAGGCTGTCGAGCGGCGCGTCACGCCGGCCGGCGACAGTCGGGACTGACAGCCACTCGGCGAGGAGCGCCACGTCCTCTGCGGGCGGCGACGCCGGGGCGAGGAGCTTCTTCAGCTTCTCGACCTTCGTCTCGGGCGGATCCTCGCGCCCAAACCCGGCCGCGTGCTCGAGATGCGCGATCACGGGGTGGAGCGCGCTGTCCTGGTGGTAGGGCGAGCAAAAGTAGCGCAGGCGCGTGTGCTGGATCTCGCTGGCGATCTGCTCCTGCAGATCGGCGACGAGCCTCGACTTGCCGATGCCGGGCTCCCCCGAGAGCAGCACGACTTGACCGTCGCCGCGCTTGGCCCGTGTCCAGCGCCGGAGCAGCAGCTCGATTTCTTCGTCTCGGCCGACGAGAGGTGTCAAAGCCGCCGCGCGTAGCGCCTCGAACCGGCTCTCGGCGGCGCTTTCGCCGCGCACCCGCCACGCCTGCACTGGCCCGGCGAAGCCCTTCGCTTCAACCCCGCCAAGATCCTCGTACTCAAACAAGCCGCCGATGAGTCGGCGCGTGGTTGCCGCGATCACGATGGTGTCCGGTTCGGCAAGGGCTTGCAGCCGCGCGGCCAAGTTCGGCGTCTCCCCGACGACCCCCCGTTCCTGGGCTTCGCCGGAACCGACGAGATCGCCGACGACAACCAGCCCGGTGGCGATGCCGACGCGCACCCGCAGCCGCTCCGGCGCTTGGATCTGCCCGACGGCCTCGACCAGGGCCAGCCCGGCCCTGACCGCCCGCTCCGGGTCGTCCTCGTGCGCCCGTGGGTAGCCGAAGTATACGAGCACGCCGTCGCCCATGTACTTCGCGACAAAGCCGTCGAAGCCGGCGACCGTTTTCGCTATGCAACGGCGGTACGCGGCGATGATCTCGCGCAGGTCTTCGGGATCGAGACGGGACGAGAGCGCCGTCGAGCCAACGAGGTCGGAAAACATCACCGTGAGCTGCCGGCGCTCGGCGGCGGGACTTGAAGCGGGTAGCGAGGCCAGTGGTTCTGCGACCCGGAGCGCGACGGGCGCCGACGCTCCCGCCGCGGCTGATGCTCGCGTGCTTGCCGTCAGCGCGGCACCGCAGTCGCTGCAAAATCTTTTGCCCGCCGGGTTCTCGGCTCCGCACGCGGCGCAGCGCACCGGCAGCGGCGCGCCGCAGTCGCCGCAGAACTTCTTCCCCTCCGGGTTGGCTCTGCCGCAGCTCGGACAGTCCATGCCGCACCTGATCGCTCGGAGAGGGTCAGCGTATCACAGGAGCCGCTGGTTCAGGCATCTGGCCGATGGCGGCTGGTTAGAGAGGCTTTATCACGCGCTGCTTTTGGCCGTGCGCGAGCGCCAGCGGCGTGAGGCGAGTCCGACGCTTGGGATCGTGGGCAGCCAATCGGTCAAGGTAATGGCGCCGGCCGAAAGCGGGACATCGTGGCGCCTGCACCGGGCGCCGGTGTTTCCCCCACCTCACCCAACCCTCTCCGCCCCTGAGGGGCGGAGAGCGGATTTAGCTTCGCTGGGAGGGGTCTATCACGCCAGAAGGCTCCGCCCCCGCAACACCCGTGCCAATTCCACTGGATCGCTCACCGGCAACCCGCAGACATTGCGCCGGCACACATACGCCGCCGCGCCGGATGGTCCGGCCGTCTTGCCATAGGCCGGATGCTCCGCCCCTAGCGCATCCGGTGCCGGCGCGCGCAGCACTACGATAGCCGGATCGGGCGCGGCCAGCGCGGCTTCGGCCAGCGCCTTGCTCGCGGGATGGTCGGGCGGCCCCGCGATCACCGCCACCGCTCCCTCTTCCAGTAGATCGGCGGCGGTGAGCAGCGCCGGCATCGTGGCGAGCTGGTCGCGGTTGCCGGAGAGGGCGCGCAACACCGCCTCGGCGCGGGTCCGCCAAACGGGCTCGCCGGTCAGGTGGTAAAGCCGCGTGAACACCTCGGCGAGCATCCCATTCCCCGAAGGTGTCACGGAGTCCCCCACCATGCGCGGACGGGCGAGGGGGATGTCGGTCGCATCATCGGCGGTGCTGAAGAAGCCGCCCGCGCCATCGGCGAAATGCGCGAGCGCGGCCTCGGCAAGCCGCACGGCCTGGGTCAGACGTTCGGGCGTGCCGCTTGCCTCGTGCAGCGCGAGCGCGGCGCGCGCCATCGCCGCCTGATCCTCAAGCAACCCAGAAGCCGTCATCCGGCCCAGGC
>DATFDN010000383.1:0-16204 GCA_035252035.1 Acetobacteraceae bacterium
ATCGCCGGCGGCCCGCTCGCCTTCCGCTTCGTCTGCGAGGCCGATCTGGAGGGCACGCGGGCACTGACCGCGCACTATACGAGCCAACTCGCCGATCCCGGCGCGCGGCATGAGGTCGTGGTGGCGATCAGCCCGGTTTTGGTTTTCGTGCGGGTGCAGTGAGGTGCGGGCTGGCCGACGAGACCTCGTGGCGGGCATCCAGTCCTGGATACGGCGCTAAGGGCGGCGCGCGCGGCGTGCCGGGATGCCGCCTTCTCAGGCCGCCATGATCATCCGCGGGAACGCCAGCTCTCGTTCCATCACCCTCGCGTAGCCGAGCAATTCAGCGTCGCCGTGAGGCCGGCCGACAAGTTGCAGGCCAACGGGCAGACGCTCCCGGGTCAGGCCACACGGCAGCGAGATCGCCGGGCAGCCGGTCAAGGTGATGACGAAGGTGAGGAACATCCAGTCGATGTAGGTGGTCAGCTTCTCCCCCGCGATCTCGGTCGGAAAACGCTGCTCCACCGCAAACGGCGGCACCGCGACCGTCGGGCAGACCAACAGGTCATGCTCGTCAAAGAACCGCGCGACGCGGTGGAACAACCCGTGCCGGGTGCGCTGCGCCTGGATGATCTCCGTCGCGGTGAGGGTCTGCCCCTTTTCGATGTTCCAGACGATGTCGGGGTTGATGCGGTCCCGCTCCGCGGGCAGCAGGTCGCCCCGCACATCGGCGAACAGCAGCGCGCGCAGGATCTGGAAGCTGTCGATGGCCCCTGAGAAATCGGGTGCGATACGCTCGACTATGGAACCCATCGTGGTGAGGCGGTCCGCCGCCGTCTCGCAGATGGCCGCCACCTCCGGGTCCACGCTGCGCAGGCCGAGATCAGTGCTGAAACCGACTCTCCAAGGCGGCCTGCCCCGTCGCATGGCCGCTTGGAAACCGCCCGCCGGGACTGGGCGCGAGAGTGGGTCATGCGGCGTCAGGGCCGCCATCGCATCCAGCATCAGCGCCAGGTCCGGCACGTCGCGCGCCATCGGCCCGTCCACCCACAGGGTATCGAAAGCGGGCAGGCCATCGCCGCGAGGCACGACGCCAGGGCTCGGGCGCAATCCGACCACGCCGCAGAAACTCGCCGGGATGCGCAGCGACCCGCCGAGGCAGGAGCCATTCGCAAGCCAGACCTCATGCGCGGCCAGCGCCGCTGCGGCGCCCCCCGAGGAGCCGCCAGCCGTTCGTTCAAGATTCCACGGGTTGCGGGTGACGCCCCAGACAGGGTTGAAGGTATGGCTGCCCGCGAACTCGGGCACGTTGGACTTGGCCAGCGGGATGGCGCCGCTGGCGCGGAGGGTGGCCACTGTCCGATCGTCCGCCGCGGCTGTGTTGCTCGCATAGATCGGCGACCCATTCGTGGTGAGTTGCCCCGCCACATCGTTGTAGTCCTTCACCGCGATCGGCAGGCCAGCGAGCCAGCCAGGATGCTCGCCAGCCCCACGGAAGGCTTTGGCCTGCTCCCTGGCTGCATCGAGGAAGCGGATTGGCAAGGCGTTGACTTTGGGCTCCACCGCCTCGATGCGCTCGGCCGCGGCCTCCACCATCTCCAGCGGCGACACCTCGCCGCGCCGCAGCTTGTCCACCGCCTCTGTCGCGGACAACCGCCAGAGAGTACTCATCCAAATTCTCCTCGACGGTGCTTCTGCCGCTTCGCTGCCGCTACCCCTCCGGCCAGCGCCGCACCCACGCCTTCGTGCCGCGCAGCGCATCCAGCACCTCCGGAGACAGCCGCCTGATCCCTTCGGCCGGAGCGACAATCCGCTGCCGCCGCCAGCATTGCGGGCAGCGGCAGGTCTGCTCCGGCATCTCGGGCCGGATCGGCACCCGGCCGCCGCAATAGATACAGACGCTCCGCCGGCCGGGATCGTCGCACGCGGCCCGCGCCAGCATCGCCAGGGTGGTGCCTCGGGTGAAGGAGAAGGGCAAGTATCGCACGTCGCTGCTGGCCTCCCGTGGACCTCGTATCTGACACATTTCGCGTGCCCGTTCCATCCGTCCGGTTAACCCGGCGTTGACGGTGCTCTGCCATACCAATCGCGCGGCCAGACAAGCGCACGGATGGAAACGGATGGGCAGCCAGGTGATGGAGGGGCAGGGCTTGCAGGGCGCAGCGCCTGCCTCGGCCCGCGCGCGGCCGCCCCGCCGCCCATCACGCCAGCCAACACAATCGCTTTACACGTGTCCGCCGTCAGCCTGGCTCGCCGAGCCGGCGCTGCGCGGCGGGCGCGCTTCCGTCAAGCGCGTTGAAGACATCGCGGTGGCTCTCGTCGCCCTCGCCCTGCTCGGGCCTTTGATGCTGCTGATCGCGGCGTGGATCCGCCTCGACAGTCCCGGCCCGGTGCTGTTCCGCCAGCGCCGCATCGGCCTCGGCGGGCGCGAGTTCCAGATGCTCAAGTTCCGCACCATGCGCCAGGAAGCGGCCGAGGAGGCCGGCTGCCGGCAAGCCACGCGGCGCGATCCGCGCATCACCCGCGCCGGCCTCCTGCTGCGCCGGGCCTCGTTCGACGAGCTGCCGCAGTTTCTGAACGTGCTGCGTGGCGAGATGTCCGTGGTCGGGCCGCGCCCGCATGCGCCCGGCACGTGCGCCGGCGGCCGTCCATTCGAAACGGTGGTGCCGTTCTATCCGGCCCGGCACCGGGTTCGGCCGGGCATGACCGGCCTCGCCCAGGTGCGCGGCTGGCGCGGCGAGACGGACACCGAGGAGAAGCTCATCCGCCGGGTGCAGTCCGACGTCGAATACATCGCCTGCTGGAGTCCCTGGCTCGATCTCCGCCTGCTCGTGCGCACGCTGGGCGCGACGCTCAGCATGAAGAACGCCTATTGAGGACATCATGACCGCCCTGCTGGAGCCGGAGCGCAGCCGACACGCAGAGGTTCCAGCCCCGCCGCTCGCGGCCGGGCATTCCCATCGCCCACGCATCGGCGCCGACGGACCGCGTGTCGCCGTCCTGATCCCCTGCTTCAACGAGGAGGCCTCGGTGCCGCGCGTGATCGCCGGCTTCCGCGCGAGCCTGCCGGACGCGGCAATCTATGTCTATGACAACAACTCCCGCGACCGCACGGCGGAGGTCGCGCGCGCGGCGGGCGCGCAGGTGCGCGTCGAGCGCCTGCAAGGCAAGGGCCACGTGCTGCGGCGCATGTTCGCCGATATCGAGGCCGATGTCTTCGTGCTGGTCGATGGCGACGACACCTATGATGCCGCCGCCGCGCCCGCGATGGTGCGGACGCTCGTCGAAGGCCAGCTCGACATGGTCACGGCGGTCCGCGTGGGCACCGAACTCGGCGCCTTCCGGCGCGGCCACCGCATCGGCAACGCGCTGCTGAGCGGCATGGTGCGCTGGGTGTTCGGCAACCGGGTGAGCGACGTGCTCTCCGGCTACCGCGCCTTCAGCCGGCGCTTCGTGAAATCCTTCCCCGCCCTGGCCGGCGGGTTCGAGACCGAGACCGAGCTGACCGTCCACGCCCTTGAGCTCTGTATGCCGATCGGCGAGCTGCGCACGCGCTACCGCGGCCGCGGCGCGAACTCGGCTTCCAAGCTGCGCACCTGGGCGGACGGGCTGCGCATCCTGCGCGCCATCCTCAAGCTGGTGAAGGAAGAGCGCCCGCTGCGCTTCTTCGCCGCGTGCTGCGTGTTGCTGCTCGGCGCCGGCTTCGGCGCTGGCCTGCCGCTCGTTCTCGACTATCTCCGCACCGGCTTGGTGCCGCGCCTGCCGACCGCCGTGCTCGCCACCGGCCTCGTGCTCGCCGCCATGCTCGCGCTCGCCTGCGGCTTGATCCTCGATTCCGTCGCGCACGGCCGCAAGGAGATGAAGCGCCTCGCCTATCTCTCGAAGTCGCTATGAAGGCCCGCCATGTCGGCGGCGCCACTGGGCCGCGCGCGGGCGACTATGATGCCGATGTCGTGATCCTCGCGCTCGATCGCGTGGAGGAGACCGAACAGGCCATCGCCTCGGCCCTGGCGCAGCGCGGCGTTCGGCACCACGTCATCGTCGTCGATCAGGGATCGCGGCCGGAGAACCTGGCCCGGCTTGCCCGCGCGGTTGCGGACCGGGATGCGACCCTGGTCACGCTCGGCGAGAATGTCGGCGTCGCCGCCGGGCGCAACCGGGGTGCCGCGCTCGGGCGCGGGCGGATCATCGTCGGGCTGGACAATGACGCCGCCTTCGACACGCCGGACACTCTTGCCGCCGCCGTCGCCGCGCTTGACCGCGACGCGGCGCTCGGGGCGATCGGCTTTCGCATCCTGGTGGACGCGACCGGAACCGACGACCTGCTCTCCTGGGGCTACCCGAAATCGCTGCTGGCGCGCGCGGGAGGGGTCTTCGACACCACCACCTTCGTCGGCGCCGGCCACGCCATCCGCCGCGACGCGTGGGAAGCGGTGGGCGGTTATGACGAGGCGCTGTTCTTCTGCTGGGAGGAGCTTGACCTCTGCCTCGGCCTGATCGCGCGCGGCTGGAGCGTGCGCTACCACGGCGACATCGTCGTGCGCCACAAGGTCAGCCCGGAACGCCGACTGGACTGGTCGGGCGGGCGCTGGTTCCATTTCGTCCGCAACCGCCTCTATCTCGCGCGCAAGCACGGTACGCCCTGGCCGCGCCTGCTGGCGCGCGGCCTCGGCTATCTCGTGAAGGGCACGCGCAACGGCCTCGCCGGCGACAGCCTGCGCGCCATCGCCGCCGCCGCGCGCATGGGCGCGGGGCTGCGCGCCCCACCCGCCTCCGTCCTGGTACGCGCCTATCTCGCGCGCCACGACAGGGCGCATCGCGGGAGCGGGGTGGTTCGGCTACGAAACGAGCTTCTGGCGCGGCTTCCCGCGCGCTGATGCCGGCGGGGTCGATGGCAGCGACACGCAGCAAGGTCCGCGAACGTTACACCGCGGCCCTGATCCTTGCACGTTCCGGGTACCATCCCGTGAACTTGACGGCCCCGATCAGAGCCAGGACGATCGCGACAATGCCGGCGCGCGGCGGCAGGCCCGGCACGTAGAGCAGCGCGAGTTCGGCGACCACCATCACAGCAAATGCCAACGCCCAGACCGCGGTGATGGCGAAGTTGGTGCGGACGAACTCGGGGCTGTCCCAGAGTTCGGGCGCAACCCGCTCGCGCGCGTATTGCAAGGTAAACGGGCGCCCGACCGCCATCGAGGCGAGGACGATCGCGAGGAGGCCGGTATCGACGCAGAGCCTCACGCCGATGACGGACCAGGTCGGTTGCCCCAGCAGGGCGTAGAGCGCCAGTCCGCTGAACAGCAGCATCGTGCCGACCTCCAGAACCTTGGGCGCCCGGCCCGGTGTCACCAAATCGCGCGCGAGCAAGACCGCCGAGACGAGCGCGCCCGCGCCTAGTCCCACCGTCGGCCCGGCGAGCCGGTCGATGAGGGCGAAAGCGATGAACGGCGCGAAGGCCAGCAGGATACCCATCGGTCACCTCCTTACGGCCGGAGCCGCGGCGCGGCTTTCGATCGCCTTGGCACCCAGCCAGTTACCATGGAAGTCGAACGGCACGCGATGCGGGAGCACGACCGTCGGCGGTCCACCGCAGGCCGACACGAGCGAGCGCCCGGCCGTGCGCTCGGCGAACCGCTTGTCCATCCGGAGGCAGCAGTTGTAGGAAGCCCGGCCGCCCGCGAGTGTGAAGGCGTGGACCACACCGCCGCCGACGAACCAGTGATGCTGAGACGGATCGACGGCCGGGATTTACAGGTTCGGCCTGTTGCGGAACAGCGTGCCCGCGAGGCCGGGCGGTAGCTCGCTGAGAACAGGAAAATCCGCCAGGTCGCGTCCTTCGTCGGCGGGCGCGAATTGCCGGGTTGGCCGCCGCCGCTCTCCAGCATAGCTCGCCCCCTATATTGACGCTGGCAACATGAGCCTGGCACGAGGAAGTGTGTTTGTCCAGTGGAATCTTTCCGTCGTAAACATCCGGCATGGACGAAGAGACGGCCGTGGCCGGAACCCGCCCCTACCACCACGGCAACCTGAGGGCGGCCTTGCTCGCAGAGGCGGAGAGAATTCTCGAACGGGACGGCATCCAGGCGTTGACCCTCCGAGCGGCGGCGCGGGCCGCCGGCGTGTCCCACACGGCCCCCAAGAACCACTTCGGCGACCTTACCGGCCTGCTCAGCGAACTCGCCGCGGTCGGCTTCCACCGATTTGGCGCCGCGCTGGCCGCGGCGATGGCAGCCGCGGGCGATGACCCTCGCGCCAGGACGAAGGCGATGGGACGGGCCTATGTCGGGTTCGCCCGGGCCAACCCGGGCCTGTTCGCTCTGATGTTCCGCAGCGAGCGCCTCGACGCGCAACGGCCCGCCCTGCGCGATGGTATCGATGCTGCCCGGCGAGCACTGCGCGCTGCGGCCTTCGCCAGAGCTCCCGTCAAAACATTGCCTCCGCTGGAGATGGCGGCGCAGGCAGTCGCCTTGTGGTCGCTGGTACACGGCTTCGCGGTGCTGCTGCTGGACGGCCGGCTCGACGGGATGCTCAAGTCCCTGCCGGGCGACGAGAATGCGGCCTCATTACTGGAAGCGGTTCTCGCCACGGTACGGGTCGGCGAGTGATCGCGCACCCGTCCGCACGATGGCGTTCCCACTATCCCTAAGAAGCAGCATCGTTCATCGGGCACATGACATGTCGCGCTGGGGGAGGGGGAGAAGAATGGCTCCCCTCCCTCCATGGGGGGTCGAAACACAACCCGCCCAGCGATAGACCTGCTTCCCACGCCCCTATTCGCCCCCCATGATAGGAGCAAGCACACGCGGGGAAACTGTTCCATGGCCGATGGTGGCATCGACACGCGCACCGCCCGTATCTCGGCTGAGGAGGCGCTGGCGCTGCACGCGTCGGGCCGCCCGGGCAAGCTGGAAACGCACATCTCCAAGCCCCTCGCCACGGCGCGCGACCTCTCCCTCGCCTACTCGCCCGGGGTGGCCGAGCCCTGCCTGCACATCGCGCGCGACCGGGCCTTGGCCTACGAGTACACCACGAAGGCCAACATGGTCGCCGTGATCTCCAACGGCACCGCCGTGCTCGGCCTCGGCAACCTCGGCGCGGTCGCCTCCAAGCCGGTGATGGAGGGCAAGGTCGCGCTGTTCAAGCGCTTCGCCGACGTGGACGGGATCGACCTTGAGATCGGCACCGAGGACGTGGACGAATTCGTCAACGCCGTGCGCTTCCTCGGCCCCGGCTTCGGCGGCATCAACCTGGAGGACATCAAGGCGCCCGAGTGCTTCATCATCGAGCAGCGGCTGCGCGAACTCATGGACATCCCGGTGTTCCACGACGACCAGCACGGCACCGCGATCGTCGCCGCCGCCGGCCTCATCAATGCCTGCCACCTCACCGGGCGCGACCTGCGCGAAGCCAAGCTGGTGGTCAACGGCGCCGGCGCCGCCGCGATCGCCTGCGTCGAGCTGCTGAAGGCGATGGGTATGCGCCCCGAGCACATCGTGCTCTGCGACACCAAGGGCGTGGTGTACCAGGGCCGGCAGGACGGCATGAACCAGTGGAAGTCGGCGCACGCGGTTGCGACGCGCGCGCGCACCCTGGCCGAGGCGCTAGAGGGCGCGGACGTGGTCTTCGGCCTCTCGGTGAAGGGGGCGCTGACGCAGGACATGGTCCGCGCGATGGCCGACAAGCCGATCATCTTCGCGATGGCCAACCCCGATCCGGAGATCACGCCCGAGGCGGCGCGCGCCGCCAGTCCGGACGCCATCATCGCCACCGGGCGGAGCGACTATCCCAACCAGGTCAACAACGTCCTTGGCTTCCCCTATATCTTCCGGGGCGCCTTCGACGTGCGCGCCTCCACCATCAACGAGGCCATGAAGATCGCCGCGGCCGAGGCGCTGGCCAAGCTCGCGCGCGAGGACGTGCCGGATGAGGTGCATACCGCCTCCGCCGCCCGCCGCCTCGTCTTCGGTCCGGACTACATCATCCCCAACGCCTTCGACCCGAGGCTGATCTCGTGGGTGCCACCGGCAGTCGCGAAGGCGGCGATCGATTCGGGCGTTGCGCGCCGGCCCATCGCCGATCTGCGCCGCTATGCGCGCGAGCTGTCGGGGCGGCTTGATCCCACGGCCGGCGCGCTCGACCGCATCGCCGAGGCGGTGCGCGCCCGCCCCAAGCGGGTCGTCTTCGCCGAGGGTGAGGAAGAGAAGATCGTCCGCGCCGCGGTCGCGTTCCGCAACGCCGGCTACGGCACGCCGGTCCTGATCGGGCGCGAGGAGCGGGTGCGCGCCACGATGCAAGGTCTCGGGCTGGCGCTCCTGGATGGAATCGAGATCCACAACGCCCGCCTCTCGGGGGCCAACCCAAAATATGTCGATTTCCTGTACCGGCGCCTGCAACGGCGCGGCTTCCTGCTCCGCGACTGCCAGCGCATGGTCAACCAGGACCGCAACGTGTTCGCCGCCTGCATGGTCGCGACCGGCGACGCGGACGCGATGGTGACGGGGCTGACGCGCTCCACCGAGGTGTGCCTGGAGGACATCGGCCACGCCATCGACCCGGCGCCGAACGGCATCGCCTTCGGCCTCACGCTCATGCTCGGGATGCGCGGGCGCACGCTGTTCGTCGCCGACACCATGATCCATTTCCGCCCCAATGCCGAGCAGCTTGCTGAAATCGCGATCGGCAGCGCCCGCGTTGCCCGCGCCTTTGGCCACGAGCCGCGCGTCGCGCTGCTCTCGCACACCACCTTCGGCGCGGCGATGCATCCGGCGGCGGCGGTGATGCGGGACGCCATCGGTATCCTGGACGCGCGCAAGGTGGATTTCGAGTACGACGGGGAGATGAGCCCCGACGTCGCGCTGGAGCCGGAGCTGCGCGCCCTCTACCCGTTCTGTCGGCTTACCGGCCCGGCGAACGTCCTCATCATGCCGGGGCTGCACTCGGCGCACATCACCTCGCGCCTCACGCCGAAGATGGTCGGCGGCTCGACCATTGGCCCGCTGCTGATCGGATTGAATCACGCCGTGCAGATCATGCAGATGGATGAGTCGTTGAGCCAGATCGTGGATACGGCGTGCCTGGCGGCGTATCAGGCGGCGGTGCGGTAGCGCCCCCACCTCACCCCAACCCTCTCCCGCAAGAGGGAGAGGGGAGCATTGCACGCACTGCCGGAGCCAACCATGCCCCCTCTCCCTTTGGCAGAGGGCCGGAGTGAGGGTCCGCTCACGCCGAAAGCTTGTCGCGCTCCCGGCGCCGCCCGACCCTTTTGCCAACCGGCGCAACCGGCTGGGCGCCCCCTTGCATCAATCCGGTATGCGCCGCCGCATGAGGTTCCGCGAAGGCCGCCGGGCCTGCCCGATCCGGCATCTCCCGCGTCATGGCCTGCTCGATCGCCCGCAGCACCTCGCCCGCGTCGATCGGAAAGCCGAAGACCGCGCCAAACCCCGCGCGGCGCACCCGCTCGGCCGGAGCGCCGAGATCGGGCACCAGGGGGAACAGGCCATGGGCCACGGCTTCGCTTAACGTGTAGGAGTAGGTCTCCGGCCAGTTGTGCAGGAAGAGCGCGATCCCGCCCTCCGCTTGGGCGAGCAAGCCTGGCTGCTCCCAGGCCTCATAGGGTCCAGTGATGAGCACATTGCCCACGCCGCGCAGCTCGGCATCGATGTCCGTGTGGCCAATCACCCGGAAGCGCAACCCAGGATGGCTCAGCAACGCCCGGCGCGCGATTTCCAGCAGCTTGGCGGAACCCTTGTGCGGGCCAATGCCGCCCAGCAGCACGACTTCCTGGCTTGAAGCGGCGTCGCGCGCCGTCGCGGGATAGACTCGCGCGGGCTCGGGATGCGGGATCGCGCTCAGCGCGAGATCTGGCCAGACCCGGCGCAGATACCCGGCCGCGCTCTCCGATGGCGCGATCACGTGGCGGACCGCGCGCAGCAGCCTTCCGAAAGCCGCCCGGTGCTGGTCCGGCGCCAGTCCGTCCAGCCGCGATGCCTCGTGCGCGCCGCCGGCGGCGATGCAGCGCTGGCAGGTGGCGGGCGCGGCGATGTCGCAGAACCGGCCGGCGGCGTCGATCATGGTGACGCGGGGGCAGATCGGATAAAAGTCGTGCGCGTAATAAATTGCGTGGCGCTCGCCGATCCAGTCCGCGAGTCCGCTCACGAACCCAGGCGCGTAGCCCAGCACCTGATGCACCAGCACATGCGTGACGCGCGCGGCGGAGAGCAGCGCGAACAGATCCTCCGTCTCCTCGGGACCGAACACGGCGCGCAGCACGGGCTGTTCGGCCTCCAACTCAATCATGCCATCGGCGCGGTTGCGCAAGCTCAGGCGTCGCGCCCCATCATAGCCGACCGCTGATTCGATGTCGGCCAACGCCTTGCGCGTCCCGCCACCGAGCCAGTTGGTCACGATCAGGGCGAAGCGCGCGCCCTCCGCGCTCGCCTTGCGCAGCCGCGCAGCGTCGAGCGGCCAGCGCGCCCGGCGCAGCCCCTCGGTGCGCTCGAAGCGCGTGATCGTCGCTGCGTATTCCGGGTAAAGCCGTCCCAGCCGCGCCAGGTTGGCTTCCACGAGCGCCTGCTTCTCCGGACCGAAGGAGACGCTCTCGCGGTGCTCGACGAAGGCCCCGGCGGCGGCGACGTTGCGATAGCCGAGATCGGCGACCCGCTGGCAGAAATCGTTCTCCTCGCCGTAGCCCCGGCCAAACTGCTCGTCCAGCCTGCCCACCAAGCGCGACACCTCGCGCCGGATCAGCAGGCAAAAGCCATGCCCCGTGGGGACATCGAATGACTGCCCGCCGCTCGCCGCGCGCGCGACCCTCGCCACCTCGTCCCATCCCATGTCCGCCAACGAGGCATTGGGCAAGCTGGGGTGCGGATAGGAGAAGATCGTGGCGTTGTTGGATAGCGCCGTGACGGTGCCGATATCGGGCGCGGCCTCGGCGACGCGGCACATCTCCTCGAACACGCCGGGAAAGACCCGCGTATCGGAGTTCAGCAGCAGCACGTCGCCTCGCCGGCATAGGGCCATGCCGCGATTGGCGCTGCGGACAAAGCCCTGGTTCTGCGCGTTGCGCAGCAGGAACACCTCAGGCTCGCGCGCGAACGTGGCGAGGAGCGTGTGCATCCCCTCGTCCGGCGAGCAATCATCCACCAGGATCACCGCATCGCGCCGCGCATCGCGCGCGGCGAGCACGCTTTCGATGCAGGCGCGCGTGACCTCGACATTGCGGTAGACCGGAATCACGATCGCCAGCCGCCTGGTATTGTCCGACGTTGCGGCGGCGGGCGCGCCGGGGACGCGCAGGCGGGCGCGGCCATCGCTCTGGCGTCGACGCTCAAGGAACTCGGCCAACGCGCGTTGCAGTACGGCCCGCTCGCCAGGGACCAGATGGGCCTGGAGCTGCCGGCCGATCCGCCGCGCCGCCGCGATGGTGTCCGACCGGTCCTGGCTCGCGAACGGACCATCGAAGAGCTCGACATCGGTGCCGGCCAGCCGAAACGAATAGGTATGCGGATCGGCTCCCGTCCCGGCCGGGTCGAGCGCGATATCGAATCCAACCCGCCATGCGTGCGGGTAGCGTTCGCGAACATCAGCGCGGGGCAGGACGCACGATCCCGCCCCGACCCGCACGCCGTCGCGGAACACCTCGATGTCCAAGGGACGCTCCGGCGCGTCGGGCGAGAGCAGCCAGCCGCCGCACCGATCATGGCTCAACGTGTCGAGATACCCGTCAAGGCGCATCGCGCACTGGACTTCGGCGAAGCGCGCCCCGTCCACGGAGGCACGCAGGATCAGGTCCGTCCGGCCGAAGCAGGGTGATGGCAAGACCACCGAGAAGCGGGCCGGCGAAGTCTCCTCCGCCGTGTCCGGCGCCCGCTGCGCCTCGACCTCCCCAAGTAGCGAGCCGTCCTGATCATGAAGCTGCACGCAAAGAGGGCGGAGGCCATCCACCCGCTCCGCCACCCAGCCGCTCGCCACGCCCCCCGAGACGGTCAGCCCGCCGTCGAACACCCCTGGCCCGAGGAGAACTGGCGAGCCCACCAGCTCGACCCCGTCGGCGAAGACGTGCAGCGCCCCAGTCTGCGCGCCGGCGGGCAAGCGGACCGGAAAGCGGAAGCCAACCTGGGAGGTGCCGAGACCGAGAGAGGCAAGATCGGGACGCTCAAGCGTGGCTGGACCACGGGCCAGCACCTCGCCCGCGTCGTCGCGGACCACGACGAGAACGGGCCGCCTGGAGGACGACACCGCCCAGCCGCACAGATGCGCGCCGTCGAGGCCGTCGATGAGACCAACCGTTTCCGGCATGACCGACCCGGCCCTCCACAGCACACGATGGTATCGCGAATTCGTGAGGAGATATACCGGCGAGTCATGAAGAGCGCAACAACTTACGGGCGAGTCATTCAAACAGCCGCACGTATTCGAAATCGCCTGGCTTGCCGTCAATCCCGGTCCTGGGCGGCGCGATCCAGGAGGCGAAGCGACCGCGTTCATGGACAGGCCGCATCAAGCTCTCGATGAAGGCGCCGTCCTCGACGGTGGGCAGGAACGTATCGCGCCGCCGCTCCCAGCTCTCCGCATCGAGCACGGCGCCGGATGGGTCGGCGTGGATGGAAGTGAACTCGCCGATGCGGCGGTTGAAGGCGACATGCGGCAAGCTCAGCTCGAACGCGATCCCCGCGCGCGCGATAATCTTGTTCCACCGCCCGACCCCGCCGCTCGCGTCCGCCACGAAGTCATCGCGCAGGCGCATGTTGAGCGCCGACAACGCGGGCACCTCCTCGCGCACGATCGCGCCGTCGCGCGGCCGCAGCACGGGATAGGTGTCGTTGGCCAGCACGTGGTCGTCGGTGAGCTTGTCCTCCCGGTAGCGGCCCTTCAGCCCGGCGTTGAAGGCGTTCGCCGCGTTGGTGCTGATCTCGTTGCCGAACAGATCGAAGGTCAGGGATGCGTGGAGGTTGATCTTGCGCTGGATCGTCGGCAGGTCGATCACGCCCAGCGCGCGGATTCGCTCGACATCATGCGGGTCGTCGATCCCCGCCGCCCGCATCGCCTGGCAGGTGCGCTCGATGATGCGCCCGACCCCGGTCTCGCCCACGAACATATGGTGAGCCTCCTCGGTCAGCATGAAGCGGCAGGTGCGGCTGAGCGGGTCGAACCCCGATTGCGCCAGCGCCGCGAGCTGCATCTTGCCGTCGCGGTCGGTGAAGGTGGTGAACATGAAGAAGCTCAGCCAGTCGGGCGTGGCCTCGTTGAATGCGCCCAGCATCCGCGGGCTGTCCGGGTCGCCGGAGCGCCGGCGCAGCAGCTCCTCGGCCTCTTCCCGCCCGTCGCGGCCGAAATACTTCTGCAACAGGTAAACCATCGCCCAGAGGTGCCGCCCCTCCTCCACGTTCACCTGGAACAGGTTGCGCATGTCGTAGAGCGAGGGGGCGGTCGCGCCGAGATGGCGCTGCTGCTCGACCGACGCGGGCTCGGTGTCGCCCTGGATCACCAGCAGCCGGCGCAGCATGGCGCGGTACTCGCCCGGCACCTCCTGCCAGGCGGGCTCGCCCTTGTGCGCGCCGAACGGGATTTTGCGGCCCTCGACGGCGGGGGCGAGCAGCACGCCCCATTTGTAGTCGGGCATCTTGACGAACCCGAACTTCGCCCAGCCCGCCGGATCGACGCCGACCGCCGTGCGCAGGTACACGGGGCTGGACTGGAACCCCTCTGGTCCCATCGACTTCCACCAGTCGATATAGCCCGGATGCCAGGTCTCCAGCGCCTTGCGCACCCGCGCG
Organism: Acetobacteraceae bacterium; assembly: GCA_035252035.1. Taxonomy (GTDB): domain Bacteria; phylum Pseudomonadota; class Alphaproteobacteria; order Acetobacterales; family Acetobacteraceae; genus DATFDN01. The sequence continues at coordinate 13,761 of DATFDN010000383.1, forward strand.
TCGGCATTGAGATCGACGTTATTCGGGATCAGGCCGCTATAGTCCACGGTCATGGCGCTGGACATTGGTCAGTCTCCCGTGTGCATCCCGACATCAATATGGAACGAGTGTCCGGCGCTCCCACTCGGGAGCACCGTCACATATCACACCCGCCCCATGTCGAAACCAGGCCGCCGGCCGGTCCCATAGAGCGTCAGCGCCCCCGCCTCCCCCACCGCGTTCGGGCGCTGGAAGATCCAGTTCTGCCACGCGCTCAGCCGGCCGAAGATGCGGGTCTCCATCGTCTCCGGTCCGGCGGCGCGCAGATTGGCCTCCAGCCCGGTGAGGGCGTCGGGAGAAAAGGACGCGCGCTCCTCCAGGAGCAGCCGCACCTCGTCGTCCCAGTCCACTTCGTCCGGGGCGAGCGTCACCAGACCCAGCGCCTCCGCTTCCTCGGCCGACAAAGCCTCGCCGGTCCGCTCCCGCGCGCGCGCCTCGCTCTCCGGCTCGCCCAGGAAGCGCGTGGCAAGGCGGGTGAGCCCGTTGCCCATCGGGTAAGCGCCGAAATTGAGCGGCGACAGCGAAAGCGTCGCCGGGCCGCGATTGTCGCCCGCCCGCGTGCCCGCCAGCATCACCGCCCGATCAGCGGCGAAGACCAGCTCCGCCAAGGTGCCGGCGAAGCAGCTCCCAGGCTCGATCAGCGCGATCAGGCTGCGCGACGTCATGTCCAGGCGCTTGAGCACCCGCTTCCACAGCAGGCGGATCTCGCGCGCCAGCCAATCGTCGTCCGCCAGCAGCCGATCGGCGGCGAGCACCTGGGCGGGATCGCCCTCGCTGCGCAGCACGAGCAGGCCGAGCGTGGGCTCATTGAGCCGCAGATGCAGGATCGCGTCATCAAGCTGCCGCGCCAGCGCGAGCGGATAGAACGCGGCGCCCGCCGCATGGACGCCCGCGCGATCCTCGGGCAGCATCGCGGCCGGGCCGAGCACCGTGACCGTCGCGCAGCCTCGGGCGCGGTCCAGCGCGACCCGCACCAAGTCGTAGCGCAGCGCGTCCGCCTCGATGCCGCGCGTGATCGGATCCAGGATGATGCCTCGCGCGCCGTCCCGGTGATCGGACGGCCCGGCCAGCGCCATGGCCCGCGCGCGCACCCGCGCCTCCCACGCCGAAGGCGGCACGATCTCGTCCACCAGCCGCCATTCCAACGCCCGCCGCCCACGCACGCCCTCTTCCGTGGCGCAGAAGATGTCCGCCCGGTCGCGGCGGAGCTTGCGCTTGTCGGTCAGCCGCGTGAGCCCGCCCGTGGCCGGAAGCACGCCGAGCAGCGCCACTTCCGGGAGCGACACAGCCGAGCGGCGATCATCGATCAGCATGATCCAGTCGCAGGCGGCCGCCAGCTCATAGCCCCCACCGGCCGCCGTGCCGCTGACCGCGGCCAAGTATCGCTGGCCGGACTGCGCGGACGCATCCTCCATGGCGAGCCGGGTCTCGTTGGTGAACTTGCAGAAGTTCACCTTGTGCGCGTGCGAGGCTTTGCCGAGCATTCTGATGTTGGCGCCGGCGCAGAACACATTGTCCTTGCCCGAGCGCAGCACGACGCAGCGCACCTCCGGATGCTCGAACCGCAGCCGCTGCACGGCGTCGGCGAGTTCGATGTCCACGCCGAGGTCGTAGGAGTTCAGCTTCAGCTCGGTTCCCTCGAACAGGCCGGCGGCGGGATCGACGTCCATGGTAAGAGTCGCAAGCGGCGGATCGACCGAAAGGCGCCAGTGCCGGTAGCGGTCGGGCGAGGTGTGGAAGTCAATCGGCTGGGGCATGGATGCACACATGGCTCGCATTCCTCGCAGGCGGGCTTAGCTCCCGCTCCGCCCGAGGGCGGAGCGGGAGCATCATTCGGCCTCCCCGCCCCCTCTCGTCAGGTAATCCCGATACCGCGCGCGCAGCGTCAGCTTATGAATCTTCCCGGTCGCCGTGTGCGGCATCTGCTCCTCCACCACAACCGCGTCGGGAAGCCACCACTTGGCCACCTGCCCCTCGTACAGCGCGAGCACCGAGGTCGGATCGATCACCGCGCCCGGACGCGGCACCACCACCAGGACCGGCCGCTCGTCCCATTTCGGATGTGCGGCGGCGATCACCGCCGCCTCCGCGACATCGGGATGGGAGACGGCGATGTTCTCCAGCACGATCGAGCTGATCCACTCCCCGCCCGACTTGATGACGTCCTTGGAGCGGTCGGTGATCTCCATGATGCCTTCGGGATCGATCGTCGAGACATCACCCGTGGCGAACCAGCCCTCCGCGTCGAGCGCGCTGCCGGGCGGATCGCCGTAATAGGCGCTGGCCACCCACGGGCCGCGCACCTTCAGGTCGCCGAACGCCTTCCCGTCCCAGGGCAGCTCCTCGTCCGCCTCGTTGACGATCTTCATGTCGATGCCGAACAGCGCCCTTCCCTGCTTTAGGCC
>DATFDN010000384.1:0-4590 GCA_035252035.1 Acetobacteraceae bacterium
GCCCTCCACCCCGCTGCGCACGACCTTGACGGCACCCTTGGCGAGATTGACGGCCTTGCGAAGCAAGCCGCCAAGGAACTGCTCATGGGTCGGCGCCAAGGTCGTGCCCGTAGGCATCGCCTCGCTGGCCACACGGTCGATTTCGGCTTCGGTCAGCGACGCGACATCGTATTCTTGAAGGCGTTCGAAGAATCGGTCGAGCATCTGCTCCATCTGGTTGGCCAGTGGATAGAAATGCTCGTTCAGCAATCGTTCGGCGGAGGCGTCCCGCGTTTCGCGATCGCCGTACTCGCCTTCGAGCTGCGCCTCGTTGGCCTCCAGCGCTTCGTCGGCAAGCTGTTCGAGCGATTCGCGAAATTCACTATCCTTCAGCTCGGAAACGGTTTCAGTCAGGGCTAATGCTTCAGGCGCCAGAGCCTCGGTTTCGCCGCCTTCGAATGACTCGCGCGCAATGAAGGGACTCTCGAATTCATGGATCTCCATTGCTTCCGAGCGGATGTCCTCGGCTTCGGTCGCTTCGAAGGTTTCAACTTCCATGAAGGGCGTATATGCCGCGAAGCGGTCTTCCGCTTCGGCGGCGTACGCGCTCATCCCTCGCTCGACCATAGCGCCCTCCCCAAACTGCTCTTGTTCTTATTGAACCTATATCAAATGGCGCGCAGTTTTAGATGACAAAATCGGGAGGAATTCGCATTTCAGAGGCTGCGCCGTGGAAGGGGCTTTGACTCTAGTCCGTTTAGATGACTGCCGCGCGTCACCTCAGCTCCCGCGCCGCCTCCAACACCTGAGCCGCGTGCTTCGGCACGCTTACCTTCCGCCAGATTTTCGCGACCCGCCCATCCTTGTCGATCAGGAACGTGCTGCGCTCCGTGCCCCAGTAGGTCCGGCCGTACATCGACTTCTCCACCCACGTCGCATAGGCCTCCGCCACGTTTCCTTCGTCGGACGCGAGCGGAAAGCCGAGGCCGTACTTGGTCGCGAACTTCTCCAGCGCCGGCAGTTTGTCCTTGGAGACACCGATCACCTCGACACCCAATCGGCCAAGCTGGGGCAGCACCTCCTGGAAGGCGCAGGCTTCCTTGGTGCAGCCAGGCGTATCGGCCTTTGGGTAGAAGTAGAGGACGAAAGGCCGGCCACGCATTGCCTCCAGGCTCACGCGGCGACCGTTGGTGGCCGGCATATCGAAACCGGGCGCTGGATCGCCTTCCCGTACGCTCATTCCTTGATCTCCCCAACCAGTCGTCTAAAGGCGTCGCGCACCGCGGCGGCGGTCGCGTCAAGCTCGGCGCGCAGGGCGGCGATCGTGGTGGCTCCAGTGGCGCGGAGCAGGGGGCGGGCCGAGGCTTCGGGCAGCGCGTCTAGATGCGCACGGCCAAGCGTCAGGCGCAGCATTCCCTGCACGGTGCGCCACAGGTGATCGGCGCGGATCAGCAGCGCGGCGTCATCGGGCGCCAGTAAGCTCTTTTCGGCGAAGTTGGCGAGCGCAACGCGTGTCGTTGGATCGCGGAGCGTCGGCTCGCATGGGTGGAGCAGTTGCAGAACCTGGGCGATGAACTCGACCTCGACCTGTCCGCCGGCACGCAGCTTCACATCCCACGGCCCATCGGGCGGAAGGTCGCGCCACATCCGCGCCCGCATGGCGGCGGCGTCGGCTCGGGTTTGGGCCGGATTGCCCGCGTCCAGGGCGGTGGCGATGGCGGCCTCCACGCTTTGCCGCAGCGCCGGCGGACCCGCCGCCACCCGCGCCCTGGTCAGCGCCATGCGCTCCCACGTCCAGGCCGCCTCCTGATGGTAGCGGCGAAACGCCGAGAGCGAGACCGCGACCGGCCCTTTGTTGCCGGAAGGCCGAAGCCGCATGTCCACCGCATAGAACGGCCCCTCCGCCCCCGGCGTGGTCAGGGCGCCGACGAAGGCGTGGGCGGCGCGCACGAACCATTGCGGCGCGAGCAGGCTGCGCTTCCCCCCTTGGGATTCGCTCGCCTCCGCCGGGTGATCGTAGATCAGCATGAGATCGAGATCCGACCCGGCCATCATCTCCCGCCCGCCCGCCTTGCCCAACAGCACGACGGCCATCGCGCCCTCTGGCACGCGGCCATAGCGTTCGGCGAAGTCATCCAGGACCGCCGGCAGCAGGGCCGCGAGCGCGGCGTCCGCCAAGGCGGAGCGGCGCAGGCCGGCTTCATTAGCGTCCATCCGGCCTTCGAGCGTGGCGACGGAAATCGCGAAATCCTCCTCCCGCACCGCCCGGCGCGCGAGGGCAACGACATCTTCGAGCCGGCGCGCGTCGCGCAGGCGAATGCGCAACAGGTCGGATGGAGTTTCTCCAAGGTCGGGCGAAAGCAATCCGTCGAGCGCCGCCGGATAGCGCGCAAGGTGATCGGCGAGGGGCGGGGCAGCGCCGAGCACGGCGGCAATGCGGTCCAGCAGGCCGGGGTTGCGCTGGAACAAGGACAGAAGCTGCACCCCGGCGGGAAGCCGCGATAGCATCTCATCGAGGCGGCTGAACGCGGTGTCGGGATGAGGCTGACGCGCCAAGGCTGCCAGAATGGCGGGTAGCAGCGCCCCCAGCAGTTCGCGCGCCCGCTCCGAGCGCAGCGCGCGCAGCCGGCCGCCCTTCCAGCCCCGCACCGAGGCGATCACATGCGCGGGGTCGGCGAACCTTAGCTCCCGCAAGGCGGCGACGGTGCCGGACGGCGCGGGATCGTCGCCGTCGAAGACCAGCGCCGCGCCCGGCCTTGGACGGCCGCTCGCCGGAACGGTCCCGAAAATGTCCGCGTACCGCGCGCGCACGCCGCGGATCTGGCCCAGCATCGCGGACGCGAACGAAGCGGCATCGGCGAAACCTAGAAAGCACGCGACGCGCTCGAACTCCGGCTGACGCTCCGGCAGCACATGCGTCTGGCGATCCGCGACCATCTGGAGGCGGTGCTCCACCCGGCGCAGGAAGCGATAGGCGTCGGAGAGCGTGGCCGCCGCCTCCGGCGCGAGATGACGGGAGCGGGCGAGTACGCGCAAAGCGCCCAAGGTCGTGGGATCGCGCAGCCCTGGATCGCGTCCGCCCCATACGAGCTGCAAGGTCTGCGCCAGAAACTCGATCTCCCGGATGCCGCCCTCGCCCAATTTGACGTCGTAGCCGCCAAGCCGCGCCGGATTGGCTGCCTGGTCCAAAAGGCCAGAAGCGTTTCGCCGGTCCATCCGGTCTTTTATCGCGTGAATATCGGCCATCGCCGCGAAATCGAGACCACGGCGCCAAACGAAGGGCCGAATCGCCTCCAGGAAGGCCGTGCCCGCTGCCCGGTCTCCCGCGACCGGACGGGCCTTAATCATCGCCGCCCGCTCCCAGTTTTGTCCCATGCTCTCGTAGTAGGTGATCGCCGCTGGCAGGGAGATGACGGAAGGGGTCACGCCGGGATCGGGGCGGAGCCGCAGGTCGGTGCGGAACACATAACCGTCGGCGTCGCGGGTCTCCATAAGGCCGACGAGAGCGCGCCCGAGACGCGACATGAAGCTTTGGCGGGCATCGCCATCGGTGCGCGCAGTGTATATGCCTGCATCGGGATCGTGGATCAGAACGAGGTCGATATCGCTGGAATAGTTCAGCTCGCGCGCGCCGAGCTTGCCCATGCCGAGCACGATGAAGCCGGTTCCCTCGGCGGGGGCCTCCGGATCGGGCAGGCGCAGCTCGCCCGCGTCATACGCCGCGCGCAGCAAGTGCGCCGCGGCAAGCGCGAGCGCGGCCTCGGCCAAATCGGACAGCGCCGCCGTCACTTGCTCCAGCGACCATATCCCCCCGATATCGGCAATGGCCGCGATCAGTGCGACCACACGCTTGGCCTGGCGCATCGCCGATGCGATCCGCGCGCGGGGAGCGGCCGGGGACATGGCGCGCAGCGCGGCCAGTGTTCGCGCCAGCACTTGATCGGGGCCGGCCGAGACCAGCTCCGCCAACGCGCCGGCCTCCCGCACGGCCAGATCGGACAGGAACGGGCTGCCGCCGCCCAAGGAACGCAGCAAGGCGGCAACATCCGGCCGGGCCGCGAGCGCGGCCATCTCCGGTCCGATCTCGCCGATCCGCTCGATCAGCCGCTCGGCCGAGGCTGCGTCGTACGGCTTGGGCCAGGTGCTAGGGAGGGTGAACGAGGCGTGCGACATCCGGGCGCAGGCTGGCCGTGAGGCGGCTTAGCGGTCAAGCGGCGCGCGGCCTCTGGGCGGCGCTGCGCGTGCTGCTCGCGCTTGGTCTCGGGTTCATCGTCGTCGCCGGAAGCGGCTTTGCCGTGCTCGCCTGGCAGCTGGCCGAGCATCCGGTCGAGATGCCCTGGCTCGCGGCACGCTTGCAGGCGGCGGCTCCGGCCGCTCTGCGCATCGGCGCGGCAACGCTGGCCTGGGAGGGATTCCGCGCGGGCCTGGGTGCGCCCATCGATATACGGCTCACGGACGTTGTGGTCAGCGATCCCCCGGACGGCGTGCGCATGGAAGCTCCGCGCGTGCAGCTCGTGCTGGATCTGGCCTCGCTGCTCCGGGGGCGGCTCCGTCCGCGTTCGCTGGCAATTCTCGATCCCCGGATCACGCTGGATTTCGACGCTCTGCGGG
>DATFDN010000385.1:0-29617 GCA_035252035.1 Acetobacteraceae bacterium
GCCGGTAACCCCTCCGGTTGCGGATTTCAGCGGAGCGACATTCATCAGCACCGAAACGCGGCTGCCGTCCGGCCGTTCGATGCCGACCTCGGCGCCCAGCACGCGCTCGCCGGTGCGCAGCGCGCGGGCCACTGGCGTCTCGGTAAACGGCAATACATTGCCGTCGGGCTGAAAGCGGGCGAAGCCGCCGCCGAACGATTCGGACTTGTCGCCAATTCTCGGGGCACGGCCCCAGAGTTCGGCGGCGCGGCGGTTGTAGCAGATCAGTGTGGCGTCAGCCGCGCAAACGCACAGGGCGGTCGGAATGGCATCCAGCGCACTCTGCTCGAGGTTGCGAAACATCTCCACGCCGCATGGCGCCGCAGTCGTTCTCGCACCCTGGCCGCTGTTCATGGACGCACTTTCCCCTAAAGCGGAAAACCAAGTGTTAGCGGGAAAGTTCCCATCTCATCGCGTCGTTGTGCGGGTTAACGGCGGCGCGTCGGCGGTGTCGCGGCGGGGATGCTGGTGCTGGTCAGAAATGCAAGGCGGTACAATGGTTTCAGGGGCGTGCGCGTGGCCGGCGCCCGCGGTGATGTCGGCTCGCCAACATTATTACTGGATCGGTCCGGAACCAGGAACTGCGCCATGGTGGCGCGGTTACCGTGACAAGTCGGGCGCAAGCACGCACCTGATCGCGGAAGGACGGCGCGCAGCGCCGATGAGTTCATGGCCGAAAACCTCCACAAGCCGCCGGAGCAGGGCGGCCCAAGCCCCGATCGCAGATCATTTCTGATGGCCAGCGTCTCGACCGCCGCGGTTCCGGTTCTTGGCGGGGCCGCTACGGCGAACGCTGCAACGGCACCGTTGACCGCGGCAGCCGGCAAGCCGGTGGATCTCGCGCTCACGGTGAACGGCCGCGAGCGCCAGGTCGCCGCCGATGTCCGCACTTCGCTGCTTGATCTGTTGCGTGAACATCTCGGTCTGACCGGCGCCAAGAAGGGATGCGACCACGGACAGTGCGGCGCCTGCACAGTCCTGCTGGACGGCCGGCGGGTGGTGTCGTGCCTGACCCTTGCGGTGGCGGCGCGAGGGCGTGACGTGACGACCATCGAAGGACTCGCCGGCAACGGCGAACTGCACCCGATGCAGCAGGCCTTCATCGACCATGACGCCTTTCAATGCGGCTATTGCACGCCGGGTCAGATCATGTCGGCGGTGGCCTGCGTCAATGAGGGTCATGCCAACACCGATGCCGAGATCCGCGAATACATGAGCGGCAATCTGTGCCGCTGCGCCGCCTACCCGAACATTGTCGCCGCCATCAACCAGGCCAGGACAGGGATGAAGGAGGCCTGAGATGCACCGCTTCGCCTATCACCGCCCGGAGAGTGTCGAAGCCGCGATCCAGGCGGTGCGCGCCGGTCAGGCACAGGGCCAGTTCATCGCCGGCGGCACCAACATGGTCGATTACATGGCGCTCGACGTCATGCGACCCGACATCCTCGTGGACATCAATCGGCTTCCGGCCACCCGGTATGGCCGCATCGAGGCCAGTTCGCAAGGATTGCGGCTCGGTGCCTTGGTGCGCATGGCGCAGGCCGAGGATCATCCGGTTATCCAACGCCAATATCCGGTCATTCACGATACGTTGAAGCTGGCCGCGACACGGCAGATCCGCAACATGGCGAGCCTCGGCGGCAACCTACTCCAGCGCACTCGCTGCGAGTATTTCCGCGAGACCTCCTGGCCCTGCAACAAGCGCCAGCCCGGATCGGGTTGCGCGGCATTGGAAGGCTACAACCGCCAACATGCGGTCTTGGGAACCAGCCAGGATTGCATCGCTGCCTATGCCGGCGACTTCGCCCAGGCGCTGATCGCGCTGGACGCCAGCGTGGAGACGCTGGGACCGAACGGCTCCCGCTCCATCAAGGTCGCCGACCTGCACACTCGGCCGGGGAGTGCGCCCAACATCGAAACCGTGCTCCAGCCAGGCGAGTTGATCCTGTTCATCACGATCCCTGCCGGTCCATGGACCGCCCGCTCGCGCTACCTCAAGGTTCGCGACCGGGAGTCGTATCAGTTCGCGCTGACCGCCGCCGCCGTGGCGCTCGATCTGGATGGCGCGGTGGTGCGCGAGGCGCGGATCGCGCTTGGTGGCGTGGCGACCGTGCCGTGGCGCGCGCATGAGGCCGAGGCGGCCCTGAAGGGCAGGGAACTCGACGAAGGCGCCGCCACGCAGGCCGCGGAGGCCGCGTTCGCCAATGCCCGGACGCGGCAGCACAACGCGTTCAAGGTGCCGCTCGGCAAGCAGACGATCGTGCGTGCGCTCCTCGAAACCAAGGCGATGAGGGTGTGAGATGAGCACCACGGCTCCGCAGCCCAAGGCCAACCAGGGCCAGCCCGTGCCGCGCATCGATTCGCGGCTGAAAGTGACTGGCGAGGCGCGCTATGCCGCTGACGTTCCTCTGAGCAACGTTGCTCATGGCGTGCTCGTGACCAGCGATATCGCCCGTGGCCGGGTGCGGTCGATTGACCTGGACCCAGCACGAACGGTGCCAGGTGTCCTCGATATCATCAGCTACGGCGACATGGACGGCATCAACGCCCCGCAATTCGGCTCAGCCTTCACGTCCCTGGGGCCGCTGCACGACCGGGCGATCTGGCATGACGGTCAGATCATAGCGCTTGTCGTTGCGGACACGTTGGAGGCGGCGCAGGAAGGCGCCCGCAAGGTCAAGGCCGAGTACGAGGTTCAGCAGCCGAGCGGGCACTTCGGTTCACCCGGCACAGAGACGCTCCCGGCCAAGGGCCATGCCCAGCGGCCAAAAGAGAACCCCTCGGCAGGCGACTTCGACGGCGCGTTCCAGTCGGCGCCGGTGAAACTTGAAGTCGAGTACCGGACGCCGACCCAGACCCATAATCCCATTGAGCTGTTCTCGACGACGGCCTCATGGGCCGGCAAGCAGCTCACGATCTACGAGCCGACGCAGAACCTGTATGGCCTACGCGGCGAGATCGCGCGCCAGTTCCGGATGGACCCCACCGATGTGCGGGTCGTCGCCCCCTATGTCGGTGGCGGGTTCGGGTCGAAGGGGCCGAGCACGCCCCGCACCGCCATTGTGGCGCTCGCCGCCAAGCGCCTCAACCGTCCGGTGCGCTGCGTCGTGAGCCGAGAGCAGGCCTACACGACCGAGCCGTACCGCGCGCCGACCCGGCAGCGCATCCGCATCGGGGCGACGCCGGATGGCAAGATCACCGCCTTCAGCCATGAGGGCTGGGAGCTGACCTCGCGCACCGACAACTACGCCGTCGCGGGCACGGAGACGACGACGCGGCTCTACGGTTACGGCTCGGTCGCCAGCAACGTGACCCTGGTGAAGGCCGACCGGCAGACGCCCGCCTATATGCGTTCTCCACCCGAGGTTCCGTATGTGTTCGGGGTGGAGAGCGCGATCGACGAATTGGCGTACAGGCTCGGCATGGACCCGGTCGAGCTTCGCCGGGTCAATGACACGGACAAAGAGCCGATCCACGGCAAGCCTTTCACCACGCGCCACCTCATGGCGTGCTTCGATCAGGCTGCGCAGGCGTTCAACTGGGCGGCGCGCGACCCGAAGCCCGGCTCGATGCGGGACGGCGACTGGCTGATCGGCATGGGGTGCGCCACCGCCGTCTATCCCACTCACGTGGGCGCGGCGACCGCGCGGGTCCGCTTGCGTGCCGACGGCACGGTGCTGGTGCAGAGCGCGTCACATGAGATCGGCACGGGTATCCGCACCGTCGCCGGCCAGATGGCGGCGGAGCAGCTTGGCGTCGATGTCGGCAAAGTGACGGTGGAGATGGGGGACACTGACTTCCCCCCGGCCCCGGTATCCGGCGGCTCCAACAGCACGGCGAGCGTGTGCTCCGCCGTCCTGCAAGCGTGCCAGGAGATCCGGAACCGGCTATTCCGCGCGGCCGCGGGCTCCAACGCCGGGCCATTGGCTGGCAAGCCTCCCGCTGACCTTGCGATCCGGAATGGCACGGTCGTCGCGAGCGACGGCGCCTCGCAGAAGCTGCAAGACATATTCGCCGCCCTCAAGGCCGGCGCGATCGAGGAATATGTCGAGTTCATTCCGGACGGCGCCCCGCCCGATGCGGTGCAAAAACTATATGCCGGCAAAACGACTATGGTAGGCGGCCCCGAGGGAAAGAAGGCGATGTACGCGTTCGGCGCCGAATTCGTCGAGGTGCGGATCAATGCCCGCACGCGCGAGATTCGGGTGCCGAGGCTGGTGGGCGCGTTCACGGCCGGGCGCATCATGAACACGCGCACGGCGCGCAGCCAGCTCATGGGCGGTCTGATCTGGGGCATGAGCGCGGCGCTGCTTGAAGCCACCGAGATCGACGAGCGCGCCGCGCGCACCATCAACCGCGACCTCCAGGACTATCTCGTTCCCGTGAACGCGGATGTCCAGCAGGTCGAAGTCATCCTGCTTCCGGAGGTGGACCAGGAGGTCAACCCGGCGGGCGTGAAGGGCTTGGGCGAGCTCGGCAACGTCGGCACCAACGCGGCCGTCGCCAATGCCGTCTTCCACGCCACCGGCAGGCGCATCCGCGCCCTGCCGATCCGCCTGGAGAGCCTGCTCGCCTGAGCGGCGCCCTTGGAAGGTTGATGATTTTGGAACGCGGCTGAATCTTGCCCCGCGGGCCGCCGATAGGTAGGGTCGTTGCACCCTCCTGTACGGTTTCAGTTGATGGCAACGCCCCCGCACAGGCCCGCGCCCACGCCGACCCCGGCCGAGATGCAGGCACTGCTGGCGCCGACCGGTCTGGTGCTGAATTCCGGCCAGATGGCCGATCTGGTCCTGGCCTGGCGGCAAGTGGCCGGGCTGATCGCCGCGATCCCACGCGATCGGCCGCTTGCCGACGATATGGCATGTACGTTCCGCGTCCCACCGCCGCCCGCCCCTCCGCCCACATCTGCCAAGGTGAAGCCGGCGGCGAAGAAGGCGCCGGCCCGCAAGGCCGTGCGTGGCCGACGATGAGTGGGACTGCCTTCGATTACCTGACTATTGCGGAGGCCGGCCGCCTTCTCGCCTCACGCAAGCTGTCCGCTGTCGAGCTGACGAGGGCGCTGCTCGCTCGCATCACCGCGCTCGACCCGACGCTGAACGCCTTCATCACTGTCACCGAGCGCCAGGCTTTGACCGCCGCCCGCGCCGCGGACCGCGCCCTGGACGCGGGAGAAGGCGGGAGCCTCACGGGCATCCCTGTAGCCTACAAGGACATTTTCGAGACTGCGGGCGTGCGGACCACGGCGCATTCGCGCCTGCTCGCCGACAACGTGCCCAAGCGCGACGCGGATGCGGTGCATCGGCTCTCCAAAGCGGGCGCGGTCATGCTGGGCAAGCTCGCCACCCATGAGTTCGCCATCGGCGGCCCGGCCTTCGACCTGCCCTGGCCGCCGGCGCGCAACCCTTGGGATACGCGTCGGTATACCGGCGGCTCGAGTTCCGGGTCGGGAGCCGCCGTCGCGGCTGGACTCGCCTTGGGCGCGCTAGGCTCCGATACGGGCGGCTCGATCCGGCTGCCGGCTTCCTATTGCGGCATCGCCGGGCTGAAGCCTACGCCCGGCTTGGTCTCCCGGCGAGGTGCTATACCGCTCGCCCCCAGCCTGGACACGGTTGGGCCGATGGCTTGGACGGCACAGGATTGCGCCATCCTGCTCGACGCCCTTGCCGGGCACGATCCTGCCGATCCCGCGTCCGTCGCGGTGCCGGCACCCCGCCCCGCCTATGCCCGTGGCCTCGCGCGGCCAGTGAAGGGTTTGCGCGTGGGCCTGCTGCGGCATCATTACGAGCGTGATGTCCCGGCCTCTCCCGAAACGCTGCGCATGATGGCCGGCGCCGCCCGCGCGCTTCGCGATCTCGGCTGCCGAGTGTCGGAGGCGAGCCTGCCACCGGTACAGGCGTTCAACGCTGTCGGCCGGGTCATCATCTGTTCCGAGGCCTACGCGCTGCACGAGGCGATGCTGAAGGCGCGGCTCGGCGACTATTCGCGCGTCTTCCGTATCCGGGTCATGGCCGGCGCATTGATCCGCGCGGCGGACTACATCACCGCCCAGCGGCAACGATCCGACCTCATCGCGCAAGTCGCGGCCGGGTTCACGAAGCACGACGTTCTGGTCTCCGTTCCGGCTGCGGGTGCCGCCCCGCTGCTCACCGAGCAGCGCCCCGACCAGGGATTCGCGCAGCCCTTTCTCACCACGGTCGCCAACGTCGCCGCCGTCCCCGCGCTCGTCATCTGTGGCGGGTTCACCGCGCAGGGCCTGCCTCTTGGCATCGAACTCATCGGACCGGCCTGGAGCGAAGCGCGGCTGCTGCGATTGGGCCATCAGCTCGAACGCGCATTGGGGACACGCGCGCGCCGCCCGGCCTTGGTTTGACGCCCGGCCGCAAGCGCCGGCAGCTTGCGGCGTGCCCGGCCCCGGAGGCGATCCGCTCGCCGGCTGGCCCATAGCCTTGGACCGCGCCCCATCCCGCTCTGGCCTACCTCGCATCGCTGGTCGTCGCGCTCGCGGTTGTCGCGAGGCGGTACCTTGGCTGCCGGTCGGGTTCCTGTGATAGACAGGGTCTAACCTCATCTCCAGCCGATCCTGATGAAGCGCTTCACCCTCTCCGCCCGCGCCCTAGCGCCGGAGCCGGCTTCGAGCCGCGCCCTGCTCGGGCGCCTGTGGCGCGAGCATGTGCGTCGGCACAAGGCGCGGCTGCTGCTTGTGCTCGCCCTCACTGCGGTGATGGCGGGAACCACCGCGCTCTATCCGGTGGTGATCGATCACGCTTTCGATATGTTCGCCCACCGTGACCCGCGCATTCTGTATCAGATCCCAGTGCTGGTCGTGCTCGTCTCCTCGGTGAAGGCGGCGGCGCAGTATTTCCAGAACGTGGAGGTGCAGCGGATCGTGCTGCTCACGATCCGTGGTTTGCAGGAGCGCATGTTCGGCCATCTCGCGCGCGCCGACCTGGCGCGCATCGAGCGTGATGCGCCGGCGCAGATCGCCGCGCGGTTCACCACCGACGCCGCGATCATCCGCGATTCGCTGACGCGCGCGGTGAACGGGGTCGCCGATGCGGTCACGGTCCTCGGCCTGATCGTTTCCATGCTTTACCTCGACTGGCTGCTCAGCCTGATCGCCGCCGCGCTGTATCCGCTGGCGGCGGTGCCGATCCAGCGCATCGGCAAGCGCGTCCGCCGCGCTTCGGGCGGGATGCAGGAGCGGATGGGCGAGACGGCGGCGCTGTTGAACGAGAGCTTCGCGCAAGCGCGCACGGTGCGTGCCTACCGGCTGGAAGCGGCGGAATCGGCGCGGGCGGAGGCGGCGTTCGCGGCGCTGTACCGCGCGCTGCTGCGCATGAGCAAGAGCCGCTCGCGCGTCGATCCAGTCCTGGAGGTCTTGGGCGGCGGCGCGGTCGCGCTGGTGATCGGCTTCGCAGGATGGCGTGCCGCGACGGGTAGCCAGACTATCGGCAATTTCACTGGCTTCGTCGCTGCCTTGCTGATCACCGCGCGCCCGCTGCGTGCCCTGGGCTCGCTCAACGCCGCGCTGCAAGAGGGCTTGGCCGGCCTCGCGCGGGTGTTCACTGTCGTGGACGAAAAGCCGCGCATTGCCGATGCCCCTGGTGCGCGGCCGCTGCCACCCGGAGCTGGACAGGTCTCGTTCGAGGCGGTCCGCTTCGCTTATCCCGATGGGCGGATCGGCCTTGACGGGCTGAGCTTCGAGGCGGCGCCAGGCAAGACCGTTGCATTAGTCGGACATTCCGGATCAGGAAAATCCACAGCTCTCGCCTTGATCTTGCGGCTGTACGATGTGGCGGCGGGCGCGGTGCGGATCGACGGCGTCGACGTGCGCGCGGTCACGCTGGCCAGCTTGCGTGAGGCGATTGCCTATGTGAGCCAGGACGCGCTGTTGTTCGACGACACGATCGCGGCGAACATCCGCATGGGGCGTCCAGGCGCGACCGAAGCCGAGATCGAGGCGGCAGCCCAGGCGGCTGCCGGCGGCTTTATCGCCGAGTTGCCCGAAGGCTTCGCAACCAAGGTCGGACCCGGCGGGCAGCGCCTGTCCGGCGGCCAGCGTCAGCGCGTGGCCCTGGCCCGCGCACTTTTGCGTGATCCACGCATTCTATTGTTGGACGAAGCAACCAGCGCGCTCGACACCGAGAGCGAAGCGGCTGTCCAGGCCGCACTAGCCCGGCTGCGCAAAGGTCGCACGACAATCATCGTGGCGCACCGCCTTTCCACCGTCCGCGACGCGGACTTAGTCGTTGCGCTGGCGGATGGTCGCGCGGTAGAGCAGGGCACACATACCTCCTTGCTCGCCAAAGGTGGCCTGTACGCCCGTCTGCTCGGCAGCCAAATGCTCGCGCCCTGACAATTAACTTGCGGAGTTTTTTCGTTCGTTTGCCGTGGGCGATTGGCATCTTCGCTAGCGTTATGCCATGGACGATTTGACCAAGAATATGTTCCTGGCAAGTGGGGTGGAAAAGTTCAGTCGGCGCCGCAAGTCGCCCGCGCGCTGGGCCGTGCTGGGGATTGTTCTGCTGGGGACAGTCATAGCCGGGCTCGATTGGTGGCTTGGCCAAGGTGTGGTCAGCACCGATGATGCGTTCACAGACGGCAGAGCGGTCACGCCAGCGCCGCAGGTTGCGGGCACGATCGTTGCGCTTCATATCCAAGACAATCAGCGCGTGAAAGCGGGCGACCTCCTGCTGGAAATCGACCCGCGCGCCTATGCGGCCTCCCGTGACCAGGCAGGCGCGAACCTGCAAGTCGCGCAGGCACAGCTTGATACGGCGCGGGTGCAGCTTGAAATGGCCCGTATCGACTACCCGGCGCGCCATGCCGCCGCGGAGGCCCAGCTTGCCGCGGCCCGCGCTGCCTTCGCCAAGGCTGATTCCGACTGGCGCCGGCAAAGCCAGTTGCCACCGCAGGTTATCACCCAGCAGGCGCTCGATGCCGCGAATGCCGCCCGGCTCACCGCCCAGGCGGGCCAGGCAAGCGCAGAGGCGGAGTTGCGCCGGGCCGACATGGTGCGCGCGCAAGTCGCCTTGGCTGAGTCCAACGTTCGCGAGCTGGAGGCGAAACTGGCACAGGCAAAGGCGCAGTTCGAGCAAGCGGCGCTGAACCTGAGCTGGACCCGCCTGACCGCGCCCCAGGACGGATGGATCACGAAGCGCAATGTCGAAGTCGGCAACTATGTCCAGCCTGGACAGGCGCTGTTCGCGTTGGTGACGCCCGATGCGTGGGTGACGGCGAATTTCAAGGAATCCGACCTTGCCCATCTGCGCCCTGGCCAGAAGGTGGATATCAGCGTCGATGCATACCCTGCGCTGAAGCTGAAAGGGCATGTGGACAGCGTGCAGCTTGGCACCGGCTCCCGCTTCACCGCCTTCCCGCCGGAAAACGCGACCGGGAACTTCGTCAAGACCGTCCAGCGCGTACCAGTGAAAATCGTCATCGACAGCGGGCTCGATCCCAACATTCAGCTTCCGCTCGGCCTCTCCGTGATTCCCACGGTGCATACCCAATGAGCATTGGTGCCGTGGATGGCGCGTGGCGGCCACGCTACAGTCCGTGGCTGATCGGCTTCGCCGCGACCCTGGCGCCGTTCATGGAGGTGCTTGACTCCACCATCATCAATGTGAGCCTGCCTCATATCGCGGGCAGCCTGTCCGTGGATTTCGAGGACGCGACCTGGAGCCTAACCTCCTACCTCGTGGCCAACGGGATCGTGCTGCCGGTCGCCGGCTGGCTGGGGCGGCTGTTCGGGCGGAAACGCTACTTCCTGACTTGCATCGCCATGTTCACGATCTGCTCGTTCCTATGCGGTATCGCAACAAGCCTGCCACAACTCGTGGCGTTCCGCTTCCTGCAAGGTTTGTTCGGCGGCGGGTTGCAGCCCAACCAGCAGGCGGTGATCCTGGACAACTTCGAGCCATCGCAGCGTGGGCGGGCCTTCTCGATGGTCGCCATCTCGGTCATCTTCGCGCCGATTCTGGGGCCGCTCCTCGGCGGGTGGCTGACCGACACCTATAGCTGGCGCTTGGTATTCCTTATCAACATCCCGATCGGCGTGGTCGCGTTCCTTGCCGTGCTGCACCTGGTGGACGATCCACCCTGGGTGGTGCGTGATCGCGCTCGTGCCCGTGACATCGATTATGTGGGAATCGGCCTCATCGCGCTCGGCCTCGGCTGCCTGCAAATCATGCTGGACCGGGGCGAGGACTGGGATTGGTTCGGCTCGCCGCTGATCCGGCTATTTGCCCTGCTCGCCGCCATGGGCATCGCTGGAGCGGCGGCCTGGCTGCTGCTGACCGACAAGCCGGTGGTCAATCTTCGCGTGCTGGGTGACCGGAACTTCGGCGTCGGCGTCGTCACCGTCTCCTGCATCGGCGCGATCCTCTATTCAAGCAATCTTCTGATCCCGGCCTTCGCGCAGCAATGGATGGGCTATACCGCCCTACAGGCAGGCGAGCTGATCTCGCCCGGTGCGGTGGTGATGATTTTCCTGATCCCATTCGTCGCACGCGTGGCTCTGCCAAACGTCCAGACGCGCTACCTGCTCGCGTTCGGCTTCTTCGTCCTGGGCTGCGCGGCCCTGTACGCGCACCGCTTAACGCCCAACCTCGACTTTAGGACCATGGCGACCTGGCGCGCCTTTCAGACAGTCGGGCTCGCGTTCTTGTTCGTTCCCAATAGCACGATCTCCTATTCCAGCCTGCCTCGGTCATTGAATGCGGATGCCGCGGCGCTGTACGCGATGTTCCGCAACATCTCGGGCTCCGTCGGGATCTCGGCGGCAGCGGCGATCACCGCCCAACGCTTGCAGGTGCATCTCGCTGAGCTTGCCGGCCATCTCACGCCGTTTGACCAGAACTATGTCGCCATGCTCGATCACGCGGTTCGCGTGCTGCACGATGCTGGACAGACGGCGGCGCAGGCGCAGCACGCCGCGATGGGGCTGATTGGCACCATGCTGACCCAGCAGGCAGCGGTGCTGGCCTATGTGGATGCCTTCGCGTTCTCGGCGATCGGGGCATTCTGCGCGATCCCGCTGACACTCCTGTTCCGGGGAGGCATCGTGGGTGCGCGCGGTCGTTAACGACTACGCTTGCAAGACCCAGCGCCGGAACTGACCGAGGTCGATATTGCCGCCGGTCAGCACCACGCCCACGCGACGCCGGGCCATGATGGCCCGTTCCTGGAGCAGCGCCGCGAGCGGTGCCGCACCGGCGCCTTCGGCGAGGTTGTGCGTATCCTCCCAGAAAACCCGCACCGCTCGGGCGATCTCGGAGTCGGTGACAGAGACGATCCGGCTTACCCCGGAACGGATGATCGCGAGCGCGTCCGGATCAGGCTGACGAGTCGCGATCCCGTCGGCCTGCGTCTCGGCACGGTTCAGCACCACGGGATGGCCCTCCGCGATGGAACGCGCATACGCGGCCGCGCCCGCCGCCTGCACGCCGATAATCTCCGTGCCCAGGCCGAGCAAGCCGCGGGTCAGGATAGCGCCGCAAATTCCCGACCCAAGCCCGATCGGCACGTAAAGCGCGTCAAGCGGCGGGGCGGCGCGGAACAGCTCCAGCGCCCAGGTCGCGACACCCAGCACCAGCTCGGGGGCGAAGGAGGGCACGAACTCCAATTGCTCCTCGGTGGCGATCTGCATGGCGGCCTGGCGCGCGGCCTCGAAATCGACGCCATGCTCGATCAGTCGGGCGCCAAAGCTCCGCGTCGCGGCATTCTTGTCCGCGCTGTTGCCGTGCGGGACGATAATCGAGACAGGCACGCCGGCTCGCGCGCCCGCATAGGCTAAGGACTGGCCATGATTCCCGCGCGTAGCGGAGATGACGCCGCGCACATGGGGGCGCTCCCGCCGCAGGTGGTCCATGTAAACAAGCCCGCCGCGCACCTTGAAGGCGCCAGTCGGAGTGTGGTTCTCATGCTTGACCCAGACTTCGGCCCCGGTCCGGCTGGCGAGCAGCGGCCAGGCATATTGCGCAGTGCCGGGGAAATGGGCATGGACCAGCTCACGCGCGCGCTCAAGGGCGTCGAGGGTGAACCTCATCGATGCTTCAGGCCCGCAACAGCAAAGGCCGGCGCCCCAATCCAGGACACCGGCCCCGCCTGTGATGCAAGCGCTTCAGACCAGTCGAAGATTGACCGCCGCGATCTTGCCGCGCTCGGTGGCAGTCTCGTAGCTGACGCGCTGGCCATCGTTCAGGCCCTTGAGGCCCGCGGCCTGCACGGCGGTAATATGGACGAACACGTCCTTACCGCCACCCTCAGGCATGATGAAGCCAAACCCCTTGGTCGCGTTGAACCATTTCACGGTTCCAGTAGCCATCCGTGTACTCTCCCTGATACGCCAATAAAGGCGCCTTGTCGTCGTCGGGGCCAGCCGGCCCGGCTCAAGCTCTAAACGGCGCGAAGGTTGGCGGCGGCGTCCTTGCCGCGTTCCTTGACCACATCGAAGGTGACGCGCTGCCCCTCACTGAGCCCATTCAGTCCCGCTGCCTGCACGGCGGTGATGTGGACGAACACATCCTTGCCGCCGTCCTGCGGGACGATGAACCCATAACCTTTGGTGGCATTGAACCACTTGACCGTACCAGAAGCCATTCTCGACACTCTCTCGTTCGCTGCCGCGCCCACTCGCGGCGTGAGACAACCGACCTTGGACGTCTTGAGAGCACCCGAGGACACGGGAGGCACAGCAAGCCAAGCCAAACGCGATTGCGTTTCGCATTTGGTACAGAAAGGCCGCCGCCTGTCAATGCGAACAGTGGCACTACTCAAACTGGCATTATCCTGCCGTTAAACCATAGTGAACATGCCCTCTCCACAAAAAAAGAGGGCGGATCCCGCGGGATCCGCCCCCCAAACGCGAGGACTGGTCCAATCCTAAGATCAGAAGTCCATGTCGCCCATGCCGCCCATGCCACCACCCGGAGGCCCGCCCGCCGGCGGCTTCCGCTCCGGCTTTTCGGCGATCATAGCCTCGGTGGTAATCAACAGGCCCGCGATCGAGGAGGCGTCCTGGAGCGCCGCGCGCACAACCTTAGTCGGGTCGATGATGCCGGCCTTCACCAGATCCTTGAACTCGCCGGCCTGCGCGTCGAAGCCGTAGGCATACTCGTTGTTGTCGAGCACCTTGCCGCTGATCACGGCGCCGTCTTCACCGGCATTGGTGGCGATCTGGCGCAGCGGCATGAGAATTGCCTTGCGGACGATGTCGATGCCGAAGCGCTGATCGTCGTTCTCGGCGCTGAGCGAGGACAGGATCTTGCTGGCGCGCGCCAGCGCGACACCGCCGCCCGGAACGATGCCCTCCTCGACGGCCGCGCGCGTGGCGTGCAGCGCGTCATCGACACGGTCCTTGCGCTCCTTCACCTCGACCTCGGTGGAGCCGCCGACGCGGATCACCGCGACACCGCCCGCGAGCTTAGCCAAACGCTCCTGGAGCTTCTCGCGGTCGTAGTCCGAGGTGGTCTCCTCGATCTGCGCGCGGATCTGGTTGCAGCGGCCCTTGATGTCCTCGGAGGAGCCGGCACCCTCGACGATCGTGGTGTTCTCCTTCTCGATGACGACCTTCTTGGCCTTGCCAAGCATGTTCAGCGTGACATTCTCGAGCTTGATGCCGAGATCCTCGCTGATGACCTGGCCGCCGGTCAGGATCGCGATGTCCTCCAGCATGGCCTTGCGGCGGTCGCCGAAGCCCGGCGCCTTCACTGCCGCCACTTTCAGCCCACCGCGCAGCTTGTTCACCACCAGCGTGGCCAGCGCCTCACCCTCCACATCCTCGGCAACGATCAGCAGTGGACGGCCGGACTGCACGACAGACTCGAGCAGCGGCAGCATCGGCTGCAAGCCGGAGAGCTTCTTCTCGTGAATCAAAATGTACGGCTGATCGAGCTCAGCCACCATCTTCTCGGCGTTGGTGATGAAGTACGGCGAGACATAGCCCCGGTCGAACTGCATTCCCTCGACGACGTCGAGTTCGGTCTGGATGCCCTTGGCCTCCTCGACCGTGATAACGCCCTCGTTGCCGACCTTCTGCATCGCCTCGGAGATCATCTTGCCGACCTCGGTGTCGCCATTGGCGGCGATCGAACCGACCTGGGCGGTCTCGGCGGGGGTGGTGATCTTCCGGCTGTTCTTCTTCACCTCCTCGACGACAGCGTTCACCGCCTTGTCGATGCCCCGCTTGAGATCCATCGGGTTCATGCCGGCGGCGACGGCCTTCGCGCCCTCGCGGACGATCGCCTGGGCCAGCACGGTCGCGGTGGTGGTGCCGTCGCCGGCGACGTCGCTGGTCTTGGACGCGACCTCGCGCACCATCTGCGCGCCCATGTTCTCGAACTTGTCGGAGAGCTCGATCTCCTTTGCGACGGTCACGCCATCCTTGGTGATCCGGGGTGCGCCGAAGCTCTTGTCGAGCACCACGTTGCGGCCCTTCGGCCCGAGCGTGACTTTCACCGCATCGGCCAGGATATCGACGCCGCGCAGCATACGCTGGCGGGCGTCACCGCCGAACTTGACGTCCTTGGCAGCCATTTGTCTGTTTTCCTCTCAGTGTCGATCGAGTCGGTCCTGGAAAGCCCCTCAGGCGGCCTTCTTCTGCGCGACCCCGCCCTCGATCACGCCCATGATGTCGGACTCTTTCATGATGAGGAGCTCCTCGCCCTCGATCCTGACCTCGGTGCCCGACCATTTGCCGAACAGGACGCGATCGCCCGCCTTCACATCCGGCGGCACAAGCTGGCCTTGTTCGTTGCGCGCCCCAGGACCGACCGCGATGATCTCGCCCTCCATCGGCTTTTCCTTGGCGGTGTCAGGAATGATGATGCCACCCGAGGTCTTTTCCTCGGCATCGATGCGTCGAACCACCACCCGGTCATGCAGGGGACGGAACTTCATGCGGATGCTCCTGAACTGTTTCGCGAAGATTGCCACCGGCTCGCCCGGCCCGAGCACGGCGCCGGGGCAGCCTGTTAGCACTCCCTTGTAGAGAGTGCCAACGATCTAGGTCAGCCTCAAGAAATTGTCAAGCGTCCGGCAGCACTCTTGGCGCTTGAGTGCCAAGTGCCTGACTTTTCTCATTTTTGTTGCGTTGTGCAGCCCGATGCGTAGCATCCTGTTGTGGACCAGGCGTCAACAATCGCGTTGCCGCTAAACAGGATGGAAGTCGCTCCGATGAGCCTTGCCTTACAGCTTCGGAACTACCGGCTGACCACGGCCGAGATCCTGTATCACATGCCCGACCATCCGGGCATCCTCCAGACCTATATCTGGCAAGAGCTGGATATCGCGCCGGCGTTTCCGATGCTGCGGAAATTTCTCGATTTCTGGCGGCGCGAGCTGGAAGGGCCGATCCATTCGGTGCGGGTCGCCTCGGCCGAGCTGATCCAGCCGGCCCGGTTTCGCGCGCCCGGCCTGATCCGCCATATTCATTAGGCCCGGTCGCTCCTGCGACTTTTCCTTGCGGCGTGGCCCCGTATAGTCGGGCCATGCCGTTCGACTCCACCGATTTCCCCCAACTGCCTGGACGCCGGGCCGAAAGCTTGGGCGCCCGGCGCCTTGTCGCCGCCTGGCTTTTCTCGGTCTGTGCCATGGTGTGGGGGATGGTCGTGCTGGGCGGGGTGACGCGCCTGACTGGATCGGGCCTGTCGATCATGGAATGGGCGCCGGTCCGCGGCATCCTCCCGCCGCTCGATCAGGAGGAGTGGCGGAAGTTGTTTGTCCTCTATCAAACGATTCCTCAGTACCACCTCCTCCATGAGGGCATGGGGCTGGATGGCTTCCAGCAGCTCTTCTGGCTGGAATGGGCGCATCGATTGTGGGGCCGTCTGATTGGCGTCGTGGTGTTCGTTCCCCTGGTCTGGCTGGCCTTGACCAGGCGCATCGACCGAAGGCTGGTGCCGCGCCTGGGGCTGATCTTCGTGATGGGAGGGCTCCAGGGAGCGGTCGGCTGGTTCATGGTTGCCTCGGGCTTTTTCCCTGACAGCACCGCCGTCGCACCGGCCCGGTTGGTGATCCATCTCGGTCTGGCACTGGCGCTGTACGGGGCGGTCCTCTGGACAGGGCTGACCGTTCTCCGGCCAATCCCGCCCCGGCCGTTCAAAGGCGTGCGTCTCCTGCGCGGGCTGGCGCTGGCGACCGCCGGGGCGCTCGGCCTCGCCATCTTGGCCGGCGGCTTTGTGGCGGGCACTCATGCGGGGTTGGAGTACAACACCTTCCCTCTGATGGAAGGAAGGCTGATTCCGTCGAATTATGCCCAGTTCGACCCGCTGTGGCGGAACCTGACGCAGAACATCGCCGCCGTGCAGTTCGACCATCGTTTGCTTGCCACGTTGGCGGTGATCCTGGCCTGCCTGGTCGTGCTTGGCACGCTCATCCGTCCAGCCCCGCGCCCCCTCCGGGTCCGCGCCCTGGTGCTCGGCTTGGCCGTGCTGGCGCAATATGCGCTGGGCGTGGCGACGCTGCTTTGGGTGGTGCCCATCCCCTTGGCGGCGGCGCATCAGGCCAACGCGGTCTTGGCGCTGACGGCGGCAGTGGTCGTCCTGCACTGCCTGCGCCCGGCCCGGAGTCGGTGAAACGCGCCGCGCCGGTTGCGTTTGCCGGTTAGGCGTCTCATCTCCGGGCGATCAAGAAGGAGCGATCATGAGCGCGCTAGCCACCACCGACAAGCTGTTCTTCGAGAGAGCGGACTCGGCGCTGGAGCGCGCCGCGGCCGAGCGTCTCGTCCGGAGGGGCCTCGCCCACGGCGACGACGGGGAGCTGTTCCTCGAATACCGCGAAAGCGAGCAGATCAGCCTGGACGACGGGCGCATCCGCAGCGCCGGTTTCGATACCACCCTCGGCTTTGGCCTGCGCGCGGTTGCCGGCGAGGCAACCGGATATGCCCATGCCGGCGAGCTGTCGGAAGCCGCGCTGAGCCGCGCGGCTGATAGCGTCGCCGCCGTGGCCAGCGGGCACTCCGGGGTAAGCGCTGAGCCGCCGCGCGCGACCAATGCCCGGCTCTACTCCGACGCCAACCCGCTGACCGCGATGCCGTTCCCGGCGCGCACCGCGCTGCTCGGCGAAATCGACGCGTATGCGCGCGGCAAGGATTCGCGTGTGTGCCAAGTGATGGCCTCACTGGGGGGCGAGTGGCAAGCCGTGCAGATCATCCGCGCCGATGGGACGCGGGTGGCCGATCTGCGTCCGCTCGTGCGCCTCAATGTCTCCGTGGTCGTGGAGCAGGGCGGCCGGCGCGAGACCGGCACCTACGGCCTGGGCGGCCGCGCCGACTACGCCAGCGCCACCGCGCCGCATGTCTGGCGCGCGGCGGTGGACGAGGCGCTGCGGCAGGCGCTGGTGAACCTTGAGAGCCGCCCGGCGCCAGCCGGCGAGATGGAAGTCGTGCTTGGCCCCGGCTGGCCGGGCATCCTGCTGCACGAGGCGATTGGCCACGGATTGGAGGGCGACTTCAATCGCAAGAAGACCTCCGCCTTCTCGGGGCTGCTTGGCCAGCGGATCGCCGCACCGGAGGTAACGGTCGTGGATGATGGAACAATGCCGGACCGGCGGGGCAGCCTGACGGTGGACGACGAGGGCACGCCGACCAGCCGGACTGTGCTGATCGAGGACGGGATCCTCGTCGGGTTCATGCAGGACCGCCTGAATGCAAGGCTGATGAACATGCGCGCGACCGGCAATGGACGGCGCCAGTCCTTCGCGCACGCGCCCATGCCGCGCATGACGAACACCGTGATGCTGGGCGGCGGGCATACGCCCGACGAGATGATCCGCTCTGTCAGCCGTGGCCTTTACGCGGTGAACTTTGGCGGCGGGCAGGTGGACATCACTTCGGGCAAGTTCGTGTTCTCGGCGAGTGAGGCTTATCTGATCGAGGGTGGGCGCGTTACCGCGCCGGTGAAGGGAGCCACGATCATTGGCAATGGTCCCGATTCGCTGACTAAGGTCTCGATGGTCGGCAATGACATGGCCATGGACCCGGGCATTGGCACCTGCGGCAAGAATGGGCAGGGCGTGCCCGTGGGCGTTGGCCAGCCCACGCTTAAACTCGGCGGCTTGACGGTGGGCGGCACCGCCTCCTGAGAGCAAGTTCCTGATTTAGCTAGGGAAGGGCGCCCGAGAGGGCGCCCTTTTTCATGGGAACTCCATCCGTGTCCCACAGTTGCGGGTAGAAGAAACAAGCGTGGAGACAACTTAAAGTTCGTATCAACGCCGCTTTTACGACGGTGTGACATCAAACCGACGGTAAAAAATCACCAACATGGAAAGATCGCGAAATCGTGAATGCCGCGGTGCTGGTGATGGCATGGCGGGCGCAAGATGCAAAAAGGATACAATGACATGACGCACTTCATCCGGGTGACTTCCGCGAACATTATCGCCGACGCCGGCAAGGTGCGCCTCGGCGGCTTCGCCCCGGCCCTCGCCCCGGCCACCGCCGACGCCGGCAAGGTGCGCCTCGGCGGCTTCGCCCCGGCCCTGCCTCCGGTCCGCCGCTAGTCTGACGGCGACCCGAGATGCTAGGCAGGGCGGATGAGGACGATTCCCTGATCCGCCCTGCCTTTTTCGTAAGCCGAGGCTTGCTGTGAGTTCTGCTCCCCCCCTCTCCGACCCCATCGCGGAGCCCGTCGCCCGGACGCCGCTTATTACATTCCACCGCTTCATCCCCACCGCCCGCTTTCCCATGCGGGCCGATCGGTCGGCGGCGGGATCGCTGCCCACGCGGGCCTTCCGGTATTGCGAGCCAGCCACATCCGCCGCGGCCTTCGGCTGGTACGTTTTCCCGCCGATCAGCTTCAGCGTCCAGTGGGACGGTAATGACATGATTTGGACCTGGGATGGCGCGAATGAGTGGTATCCGCTGAAGGCGGCGCAGTTCCCCGACTTCCGTGCCCAGTTCGATGCCATCGCGCCGGAGGAGATCCGCGAGTTCTCGCCTCCCTTCCTGGGCGCCTTGCAGGAGCCAGGGCTGTTGCAAATGTGGACGGGTCTCGTGCTGCGCACCCGCCCGGGCTGGAGCGCCTTGATACGGGCGCCCGCGAACGTGCCCCGCAGCGGCACATATGAACTCTACGAGGGGATCGTCGAAACCGACCGCTGGTTCGGCCCGCTGATTACCAACATGCGAATCACCAAGACCAACGTCCCCGTCGATTTCCGCGCCGAGTTCCCGCTCTTGCAGGTCCAACCTCTGCCCCGTGAAGTCTATGACGACGCAACGCTGAACGACTACGAGCTCGTGCCGGATCTCACGGGACTGCGGCCCGAGGACTGGGACGACTACTACGACACGGTGGTGCGGCCGAACGTGCAGGAAAGCCGCCCTCGCGGCCAATACGCCGCGGCGGCCCGCAAGCGCCGCGCCCGCGAAGGGCAGGGACAATAAATCGCCCACAAAAGAATCGTTAACGGAGGTTTACGCAGGCCGGAAATTGTGGCTTACACGGTTTCGTGCGCTCCGTTCCTTTCTCCTGCCTTCTCGCCGTCATCCTCCTCGTGCTGACAGCGGCCGTCCCGGCGCGCGCCGCGCCGGGCAATGCCTGCCCGGCAGACCCGATCCTGCCTCGGCTCGCGATGCCGCACTTGCGCGCGGCGCTGCAAGGCGATCATGAGGGGCTCATCGTGGCCCTGGGCTCATCCTCGACCGAGGGCGTTGCCGCTTCGGGCTCTGCCCGGACCTATCCCGCCGTGCTGCAAGCCGAGCTGTCGGCGGAGCTGCCGCACTGGCATGTCGCCGTCCTCAACCGCGGCATTGGCGGGCAGGACGCGCTGGAGGAGCTGGCGCGGATGGAAGCGGACGTGATCGCGGTGCGACCCCAGCTCGTGATCTGGCAGGTCGGCGCGAATGCGGCACTGCACCATATCGACGCGGATCTGTTTCGTGCTGAGCTGCTGGAGGGGGTGCAACGGCTGAAGCAGGCCGGCATTGATGTCATCCTAATGGACAACCAGCGCACGCCGCGCATCCTAGCCACCGCCGGGGACGACGCCATCGACCGCGCAATGGCGCAGGCGGCAAGCCAGGCCGGCGTGAATATATTCTCCCGCTCCCGGCTCATGGATGGCTGGGCGAGCGAAGGGGCGAGTCCTGCGATGTTCACCGCTTCCGACATGCTGCATCACAATGACCGCGGGTATCTGTGCCTCGGCCGGGCGCTCGCGCACAGCATCGCCGCGTCCTTGAGCCCGCCGCCCGCCTGACCCGGCCTGCTTGCCAAGGGAGTGCGTTGCTGGATCAATGCTGCCCGATGCATCGCACCGTTTGCACGCCGACACTTGAGATCGCCTATGAGGCATATGGTCCGGATGCCGGGCCAGCTCTCATTCTGCTGCATGGCTTTCCCGACGATCCGCGCGCCTGGGATGATGTCGCCCCGCCGCTCGCGCAGGCGGGCTGGCGTGTCCTGGTGCCTTGGCTGCGCGGCTACGGACCCACGCGATTCCTGCGCGAGGACACGCCGCGCTCCGGCCAGCAAGCGGCGCTCGGCGCCGACTTGCTCGGCTTCATGGACGGGCTCGGCGTCCCCCGCGCCATGCTCGCCGGCTATGACTGGGGCGGCCGCGCCGCGTGTATCGTCGCCGCGCTGTGGCCCGAGCGCGTGCGGGGTTTGGTTTCGATCACCGGGTACAATATCCAGGACATCGCCGCTGCCTCCCGGCCGGCATCCGCCGCACAGGAACTGCGCCTGTGGTACCAGTGGTACTTCCACACCGAACGCGGCCGCGCCGGTCTGACCGTGAACCGCCACGAGATCTGCCGGCTGCTGTGGCGGTTGTGGTCGCCCAACTGGCACTTCGGAGATGCCACCTATAAACGCACGGCACCAAGCTTCGACAATCCCGATTTCGTCGATGTCGTGATCCAGTCCTATCGGCATCGGTACGCCAATGCGCCTGGCGACCCGGCGCTGGAGCCGATCGAGCGGCACCTGGCCGCGCAGCCGCGCATCGGCGTGCCGACGATCAACCTGCACGGCGCGGCCGACGATGTGACTCCGGCCGAGGGGTCGGAAGGCCATGCGCGCCACTTCAGCGCCTTCTATGAACGCCGCGTGATCCCGGTCGCCGGCCATTTCCTGCCGCGCGAGGCGCCGGAGGTGGTCATCGCGGCGATCCGCGCATTGGAAAAGGAGGTGGTCCCATGATGCGGCTGATCAGCGCAACGCCGAGCCCGTATGCGCGCAAGGTCCGCATTGCCCTGGCGGAAAAGGCGATTCCCTTCGAGTTGCTGACCGAGGTGCCATGGAACAACGACACCAGCCTGCCGCGCCACAATCCGTTGGAGAAGCTGCCGGTGCTGATCCTGGAGGATGGCAGCACGGTTTACGAATCTAGCTACATTCTGGAATGGCTGGAACGCAAATACCCCACGCCCGCGCTGATGCCCCGCGACGATGACGGATGGCTCGCCGCCCGCAAGTGCCTGGTTCTGGCGGATGGGGTTTGCGACGCCTTCCTGCTGGTGTTCTTCGAGCGCCGGCGGCCGGAGGCCCACCAGAGCGCGCCCTGGTTGGCGCGGCAGATGCGCAAGATCGATGGCGGCCTTGCCGAGATGGCGCGCATCGTCGGCGGACAGGACTATGCCGTCGCGAACCGCTTCACTTTGGCAGACGTAGGCTTCGGCTCGGTGCTGGGTTATTTCGACGTGCGCTTTCCGGAACTGGACTGGCGTGGGCGGCATCCGAACCTGGAGCGGTATTTCGGCGCACTGTCGCAGCGCGACTCGTTCCGTGGTACTGTTCCGTATCCGCAGACGATCCGCGACACGGTGGTTTGAGGGTTTAGGGCCGCTCCTGCCCCCTGCCCCGCTCGATCGCCTCACTGATGAGCCGGCGCGCCTCCTCGGCACTTCCCCATCCGGCGACCTTGACCCATTTGCCAGGTTCCAGATCCTTGTAGTGTTCGAAGAAATGCTGGATCTGCTCGAGGGTGATGCGCGGCAGATCCGTGTAGTTCTTCACGTGAACATAGCGCTGCGTCAGCTTGGGCGTCGGCACCGCGACGATTTTCTCGTCCGTGCCGGCGTCGTCCTCCATCCTGAGCACGCCGACTGGACGCACATTGATGACCGCGCCAGGGGCGATTGGGCGCGTGTTCGCAACCAGCACGTCGATCGGATCACCGTCGTCGGATAACGTATGCGGCACGAACCCGTAATTGCCGGGGTAGCGCATCGGCGTGTAGAGGAACCGATCGACCACCAGCGTGCCGGATTTCTTGTCGAGCTCGTACTTGATCGGCTCGCCCCCGATCGCGACCTCAATCACCACATTGACGTCATCGGGCGGGTTCTTACCGATCGCAACGGCGTCGAGATTCATCGATCGATCTCCGGACAGCGATGTATCGAACGTGCGGCGCGAAGCCGGGTTTCAGACCGTCTCCTCGGCCGGGAAATTGAACTCAATGTATATCCCGTCGGGATCTTGGAAGAAGAGCTGGGTCATGTTCAACTGCGGCAGCACCCGCTCCTGGAAGCTGATCCCGTTGGCGTTAAGCCGCTCCCGCATCAGCCGCACGTTCTCGGCCGAGAAGGCGATGTGGTCGAGCCGTCCGGAGTCGGGCGTGCCCTCGATCGGCGGATTCTCCGGGCGGTGCCCGACCAGATGCACCACCGGTTGGCCGCCGCAATAGAGCCAGTACCCTGGAAACGGCAAGGGCGGACGCTCGCCCGACTTCAGGCCGACGATATCCTCGTAGAACGCCTTTGTCGCCTCCAGGTCGCGGACGTTGATCGTATAGTGATTTAAGGCCAGAGCGGGCATGGGATTCTCCTTTTGGGACGCCCAAGAGGGCCACCATTGGCAGGGCACGTCAATCATGGGTGGCTTGCCGGCCCGCCATGCGTGTAATCAGGCGCCGCGACTGCTCGACAGGTGCCATGGACCAGACTCCCTCGATCGCATTCCGCGGCCCACACCTCGCCACCCTACCCTCCCGGCTCGGCACGCTCGCTCGGCACGTGCGGCATCTGGTCCGACGCTGCGCCGATCCCGCCACCGCCTGGGCCTACGCGCGCTATGAGGCGCGGCTGCTGGCGGAGGTGCGCACGCGGCCAGTACCCCGCCACGTCGGCATCATCCTGGACGGCAACCGCCGCCACGCCCGCGATCACGGGCTTCGGGATTTCCGGCGCATCTACGAAATGGGCGCGGGCAAGCTGGATGAAGTGCTGGACTGGTGCGCCGCGCTCGGCGTCAGCGCCGTGACGCTTTGGGTGTGCTCGACCGATAACATGGCCCGTCCGGCCGAGGAGGTCTCCGGCATCCTGGCCGCGATCGAGGCCAAGATGCGCGGCCTAGCCGCCGATCCGCGCCTGCACCGCCTTGGTGTCCGGGTGCAGGCGATCGGGCGTGTCGATCTGTTGCCCGCGAGCCTCGTGGACGCAATCGAGCGGGCGCGGCGGGCGACTGAGGCCAACCGGCAGATGACGCTCACCATCGCCGCCAATTACGGGGGGCGGGAGGAAATCGCCGACGCATTCCGCTCGCTGCTGCGCGAGTGCGCCGCGCAGCAGCTCACGCTGGATCAGGCGGCCGAGGTCATGACGCCAGAGGCGATCGGGCGGCACCTTTATTCGCCCAGCCTGCCCGATCCCGACCTCATCATCCGCACCAGCGGCGAGCTGCGCCTTTCGGGATTCCTGCTGTGGCAGAGCGTGCATTCCGAGTACCATTTCACGGACGTGAACTGGCCAGCCTTCCGGCGCATCGACTTCATGCGCGCGATCCGCACCTACCAGGCGCGCGAGCGCCGGTTCGGACGTTAGGCGCCCTTATCCGGCCGGGCCAACCAGGTTCGTGCGCCACCCGGCAAAGCCGGTCCCGAGCGAGTCGCCGCCGAACCAGACCGCCGCCGCCCCGCTCCCGGCGAGGACCGCCATCGCGAGTACCAAGGCGGCCACGCGCCACGGCTGTTGCGCCAACCCACGGCCGCGCGGTTTGGCGAGGCGCTCCGCCAGATCGTCGATATCGGCGCGCAGCCCAGCCGTGCGGCGTGCGACAACCGCCTCGACACGGGCTTCGATCGTGGCTTCGAGCCGTGCTATCGCCGTGGCGAGCGGGACATGGCCGCCGGCGAGCGGGCCTGCCGCCAACCGGGTGCGCAGCCGTGTGAACAACGCCTCCTCGTCCGTTTCGTCCATCATGCCGGTCAAACGTCCACCACCACGTACTCCTCCTCGACCGAGACCTGGATGGTCTCGGCGACATATGGTCCCTGTATTACGCGCTGGCCCAGCGCAACCTCAACGGCATAATTGCGGATCTGGATTTTTTCGGGATCGCACCAGGACTGGCCGGTGCGGATATCGAACTCCCAGCCATGCCACGGACAGCGGATGATCTCGCCAGCCCTCGAATAACGGTAGGTGCCCGGCTCGTCGGATTCGATGAGGCCGGTCAGCACGCCGTCGCATAGGCTCCCGCCCTGGTGGGGGCAGCGGTTCAGCAGACCGTAGAATGTGCCCGCGAGGTTGAAGATCGCGATTGGCCTGCCCCGCACCGTGACCAGCTTGCGTCCGCCGGGGGGTATTTCGGAGACCTTGGCGACGACGTGCTTGCTCACCTGATGCCCCTTTCTCAAACCGTGAACTGCTCGGCGATAATCCGCTCCGACAAGCCCTGATCGGGCTCGAACAGGATCGACACGCTCACCGATCGGTCCTCACTGACCGCGACCGAGACGACATCGCGCACCTCGGTGAAATCGGCCACCGCCGCCACCGGGCGCTTCTCCGCCTCCAGCACCTCGAACAGCACGTCGGCCGTGCTCGGCAGCAGGGCGCCGCGCCAACGGCGCGGGCGGAAGGCGCTGATCGGGGTCATGGGCAGCAGATTGGCCGAGAGCGGCACGATCGGTCCGTGCGCCGAGAGGTTGTAAGCCGAGGAGCCGGCGGGGGTGCTGACCAGCACACCGTCGCAGATCAGCTCCGTCAGGCGCACCGTCCCATCGACGCTAATACGAATCTTAGCGGCCTGGCGAAGCTGCCGCAGCAGGCTCACCTCGTTGAAGGCAAGCGCCTCCTCCACCGCCCCCCCGGCGGTGACGGCGTGCATCCGCAGCGGATGCAGCACAGCCGCCTGCGCCCGCCTCAGCCGCTCCGGCAGCCCACCCTCGACGAACGAGTTCATCAGGAACCCGACTGATCCGCAGTTCATGCCATAAACCGGGATCGGCCGCGGCAGCACCCGGTGCAGGGTCTCCAGCATCGTCCCGTCACCGCCCAGCGCGACCACGACCTCGGCTTGGTCAAACGGGCAGTTCCCGTAGATACCGGCCAGCCGGTCGAGCGCGTCCTGCGCCAGCACCGAACGCGCGGCAACGAAGGCGAGCCGCGTCGGAGCCTCGCTCACACGAGTTTCCGGTGTTCCAGCACCGGCATCCCTCGCCGCACCCGTTCGGTCACGCGCTGGTCAATCCGCGCGGTCGCCCAGCCGGTCCCGTCCGAAACCTGCGCAACGACCTGCCCCCACGGATCGACGATCATCGAGCGGCCATAGGTATCGCGCGGCTCGTTGCGCGCGCCTTCGAGATAGCGGCCCCACACCGCCGGCGCGGCCAGCCAGCACTGGGTTTCGATCGCGCGGGCGCGGATCAGCGGTTCCCAATGGTCCTTGCCGGTCAGCAGGGTGAAAGCGGAGGGCAGGAAAATGAGTTCGGCCCCGGCCCGACGCAGTGCCAGGAACAGCTCGGGGAAGCGAACATCGTAACAGATCGCGGCACCCACGGTCACGCCATGCGCCGTATAGGTCACGATCTCATCGCCTGCGCCGTAGGTGTTGCTCTCGCGGAAGCCGGTGCCGTCGGGACCGGTGATGTCGAACAGGTGGATCTTGCGGTAGCGGGCGATCTCCCGCCCATCGGGATCGAACACGACCGTGGTGTTGAACAGCTTGTCCCCGCCCTCGGTCTCCTGAATGGAGCCGCCATGCACATGCACGCGCGCGCCGCGCGCGATCTCGCGCAGGAACTCGTAGGCCGGACCGGCCGGCGCGTTGGAGCCCCTGGGAGGCAGGATTTCGGCCTGCTCGAACTTGCCGGCGCGGGTGCCGCCAAGGCAGCTCCAGACCTCGGGCAGGCTGACGATGTCAGGGCGGTCCTCACGCACCGCCTGCTCAACCAGCCGCCGCGCCTGATCGATGTTCGCCTGCTTGTCGGCGCCGGGGTTCATCTGCACCACGCTGACGCGCATCGCCCTCTCCCGTTTGCTGCGGGGGCAGAGAACCGCATAGGACGAGGCGTGGCAATCGGGCTTGAGCAACCGCCTTGGCCCAGCGTCACTCCCGCGCAGTCAAGGCGTGAATAGCAGCGGCAAGCCCCTCACGGCCGACTCAGCCGGGGTTCGGTTCGCTCTTCCCGCGAGATGCGTCCCTCCCCTCGCCGAGAACGCAGGCTCGTGATCAGCGGCGACTCGGGCGCATCCGGGGGGTCCGCGGCGTCCTCCAACCCGTAGGCGGCGGGTGGGATCGGTGGACGGGAGGAGCCGGACGCCCGCCGCGACGATTCGGGCGGCGGAGGGGCGGCATAGAGTTCGTCGAACTCCACCGGCCGCACCGGATCGGGCAATCGCAGGGTCAGGCGGCGGATCTCCGCCTGGATCTCGTCGAGTCGCGCCTCCAACCCGTCCACCCGCGACTTCAGGCCGATCACGCTGAACGGCACCAGCAGGAACGCGAGCAGCCATAGCAGCGTAAGCACCAGGACGACGGTCGGCACCCACCAGGGAAGCCAATCCGGCACGGCGAAGGGGAGCATCATGGCCGCATTCTACAGTTTGGCCTCAAAACGATTCAACCAGTGGATTTTACGCCATCAACATGTCAAGCCTGCCGGCCCACAAAAAAGGACTTCTTCATGCTGCTGTTGATCCCCGGCCCGGTCACGACCAGGCCGGAGGTGCGCGAGGCGCTTCGTGTCGATATCGCCCCCTGGGACTCGGACACGCGCGACTTCTACGCACGCCTGTGCGCCCGCGTGCTTGCCCTCGCCGGAGGGCGCGAGGGCGTACACGCCGCCCTGCCCCTGCCCGGCTGCGGTCATTTCATCATCGAGGCGGCGATCCGCACCTTCCTTCCCCCCGGCGAGGCGCTGCTCGTGCCGATGACGGGCGCGTATTCCGCGCGCATGACGCGCCTGGCCATGGAGGCCGGGCGGCGCGTCGTGCCTTTGCCAATCCCCGATGACCGGCCAGCCGCGGCCTCAGTCATCGCCGAAGCCCTCGCGGCCGATCCCACCATCAGCCGTGTCGGGATGGTCTACAGCGAGACCGGGACCGGGATCTGCCATGATATCGCAACGATTGGCGCCGCGGTGCGACAGGCCGGGCGGCGGATGATCGTGGACGCGGTCTCCGCCTTTGGCGCCTTGCCCTTCGATATCGCGCGCCACCCGGAGGTGGACGCGGCCGTGTTCACCGCCAACAAGTGCCTGGAAGGCGTGCCGGGCATCGCCTTCGCCATTGCTCGCGTGGATAGGCTGGAGCGGGCCGCCGGGAACGCCGGGAGCTGGTCGCTTGATCTGGCCGACGTGTACGCCCACCAGGTGGAGAACTGGGGCACCGCCCGCTTCACCCCGCCCGCGCAGGTGCTGAACGCGTTCGACCGCGCGCTCGACTTCTATGAGGCCGAAGGCGGACAGCCCGCCCGGCTCGCGCGCTACGAGGCGAACATGCGCACGCTGTACGACGGAATCCGGCGCCTCGGCCTGTCGCCGTACCTCGCCGAAGAGGCGCAAGGCCCGATCATCGTCAACGTCCACGCGCCCGCCGACCCCGCCTGGGATCTTCAGGCCTTTGTCGATGCGCTGAAGCGGCGCGGCTTCCTGATCAGTAACTTTTACAACACGGTGCGCCCGAGCTTTCGAGTCGGCTGCATCGGCGCGATCGGACCCGCCGACATGGCGCGGGCCGTCTCCGCCATGGGCCAGGCTCTGGACGAGATCGGCATACACCGCCGCGAGGCCGCGTGAGCGCGCCGAGCGATATCGAGATCGCCCGCGGCGTGCGCTTGCGTCCGATCGCCGAGATCGCCGCGCGTCTGGGCATCGGCCCGGACGCGATCGAGCCCTACGGGCGCTTCAAGGCGAAGATCCGCTTCGACACGATCCGCGCGGCCGAGGAGCGGCCGGAGGGCGCGCTTGTTCTCGTCACCGGCATCAGCCCGACCCCGGCGGGCGAGGGCAAGACCACGACCACGATCGGCCTGGCCGACGCGCTGAACCGGCTGGGCACGCGCGCCGCGATCTGCCTGCGCGAGCCAAGCCTGGGGCCGAGCTTCGGCCAGAAGGGCGGCGCGGCGGGCGGCGGGTACGCCCAGATCGTGCCGATGGAAGACATCAACCTGCACTTCACCGGCGACTTCCACGCCATCACCGCCGCCAACAACCTGCTCGCGGCGATGCTGGACAACCATGTCTATTGGGGCAACGCGCTCGGCATCGACGTGCGCCGCATCGCCCACCGCCGCGCGCTCGACACCAACGACCGGGCGTTGCGCGCGATCGTCAACGGCCTGGGGGGGCTCGCCAACGGCGCGCCGCGCGAGGACGGATTCGACATCACCGTGGCCTCGGAGGTGATGGCGGTGTTCTGCCTGGCGCGCGACCTGCACGATCTGCAGGCGCGGCTCGGCCGCATGATCGTCGCCGAGACCCGCGAGCGCCGCGCGGTCACAGCGCGCGACCTGAAAGCGGACGGGGCCATGGCGGTGCTGCTGCGCGACGCGCTGCAACCCAATTTGGTGCAAAGCTTGGAGGGCTCGCCCGCCCTGGTGCATGGCGGGCCGTTCGCCAATATCGCGCATGGATGCAACTCGGTCATCGCCACGCGGCTTGCGCTCCGCCTCGCCGATGTGGTCGTGACCGAGGCCGGGTTTGGCGCCGATCTGGGTGCCGAGAAGTTCCTCGACATCAAGTGCCGCTCGGCGGGGCTGCGTCCGGCGGCGAGCGTGATGGTCGCCACCATCCGCGCGCTGAAGATGCAGGGCGGGGTGGCGCGCGCCGATCTCGGGCGCGAGGACACGGCGGCGGTCGCGCGTGGCGTGGTGAACCTGGCGCGGCATGTCGAGAACATGCGCAGGTTCGGGTTGCCCGTCGTGGTCGCGATCAACCGCTTCACAAGCGACACCGAAGATGAGCTGGACGTGGTGCGCGACGCCATGGCGGCGATGGCGGTGCGCGTCGTTCCTTGCACGCACTGGGCGGATGGCGGCGCGGGGGCCGAGGATTTGGCGCGCACGGTCCTGGCGGTGATTCGCGCCAAGGAGGCCCGCTTCGCCCCGCTCTATCCCGACGCGATGGGGCTTGCCGACAAGCTGCGCACCGTGGCGCGGGAGATCTATTGCGCTGCCGACATCTCCCTGCCCCCGCATGTCGCGCGGCGGCTGGAGCGCTTCGAGGCCGAGGGGTTTGGCGGCTTTCCGGTCTGCGTCGCCAAGACCCAGTACAGCTTTTCCGCCGACCCGGCCGCGCTGGGAGCGCCAACGGGCCATATCCTGCCGGTGCGCGACGTGCGGCTTTCGGCGGGCGCCGGCTTCGTGGTCGCGATCTGCGGCGACATCATGACCATGCCCGGCCTGCC
>DATFDN010000386.1:0-16048 GCA_035252035.1 Acetobacteraceae bacterium
TGCGCTCACCTTGTGGCCCTCTGCGTCCACGAGCCCCGGCGCGGAGGTCTCGGCGGGCTTCCTGATCTCGGGCGTGACTGCCATGTGTCTCGGTCCTTCTCTGCTCAATGAGCCGCGCCCGGCCGTCGCGCCCATTGACCATGGCACGCCACCGGCAGCGCGGGAGTGATGAACTGAAGCCAGCGTTGTCTGCTCGCCGACCTAGAAATGCTGCGTCGCAGCAAAACTTAAAAGGGCACCGCACGAAACTGTGAATGAGGGCGAGCTCGCCCGACACGTGCGCCCCGCCCAGGATGGCTCGCATAAGGAGGGGAAAAGGCGG
Source organism: Acetobacteraceae bacterium (assembly GCA_035252035.1). Lineage (GTDB taxonomy): Bacteria > Pseudomonadota > Alphaproteobacteria > Acetobacterales > Acetobacteraceae > DATFDN01. The sequence continues at coordinate 323 of DATFDN010000386.1, forward strand.
CGCTCCTCCATTATGCCGCGAAAGGCACATGGGCCAAGTCGGGAGAACACGAGCTTATCGGGAGTGAACGGTACTCGCCAGGGAGGACCGCTCTCCAGCCTTGATGAACACTCGGGGGCCGTTGCCCGGCGCGGGGTTGATCCGCCGAGCTGGCGAATGCGCTTTCGGAATCGGGACAACCTCCAAGCCACGCTGCGTGCGCACCAGGGCGGGGCAGCTCCACTTGTCGGCGTAAAAGCAGTCCGCCTCCGGACAGGGGTCAAGGCCCATGTAAAGGCAGGTGATGCAATCCGCGGGAACGGCGTCGCTCATGCAGGCTCCGAAGTGGGTGGCATCTTCAACCTCTCTCGAACAGATTAGCAGGCCGCTTCGCCGCGAGGGAAAATCCATGTGGCAGCGCGATCACCCCTGCGCATTGACCTGGATCAATGCGCGCCCGAAGCTACCACCCGAATCTGGATCGCATGGGAGGAGCGAGGTTGCCCCAGGGTCGCCCATTCGCGTGGGCCGGATCAACGGTCTGGCCGCGTGTCATTGGTTTGTGCATTATCGGATTGGCCGCCACCCTGCATGGCGCGGGGGCTCAGCCGGTGGCCCAAGCACCTGACACGATGGCGGCGCGGGTGCTCGCCTGCGCGCCTTGTCATGGAGACAAGGGACAGGGCACGAATAACGACTACTTTCCGCGGCTCGCCGGCAAGCCGGCGGGGTATCTGTACAACCAGCTTGTCGCGTTTCACCAGGGCCGCCGCAGGTATCCTCCAATGAACTACCTGCTGGAGTTCCTGCCCGACTCGTATCTACTGAAAATGGCGGAGTATTTCGCCGCGCAACATCCACCTGCCTCGCCTCCCGCGGTGCCGGTGGTCAGCCCGGCGGTGCTGTCCCAGGGAGAGTCGCTCGTGATGCACGGTGATCCCGCGCGTGGCATCCCGGCCTGCGCCAATTGCCACGGGCGCGCGCTCACCGGCATGGAGCCGGCCATACCGGGCCTGCTCGGCCTGCGCCCGGCCTATATAAGCGCCCAGCTCGGGGCGTGGCGCTACGGCACGCGCACGGCGGCCGCCCCGGATTGTATGCAGACCGTGGCCAGCCGCCTCACGGAGCAGGACGTGACGGCTGTCGCGGCGTGGCTGGCCTCTCGCCCCGTTCCGGCTGATGCGTCGCCCGCACCGCAAGGCGCGCTGGCGATGCCGCTCGCCTGCGGCAGCGAGCCGCGGTGAAAGGGCGCATGTGATGCCGCCCGCAAGCAAGATGCGCTGGCTGCGCGCTGGGGCGTCGGCTGTCCTGATGTTCCTGGCCGCGCAGGGTTCCGCGTCCGCGCAGCAGGAGGCGGCCGCGCCCGACCGGGCGTTGGTGAAGCAGGGCGAGTACCTCGCCCGCGCCGGCGACTGCGTCGCGTGCCACACCAAGCCGGGCGGCAAGCTGTTCGCCGGCGGCCGCGCGATGCCGACCCCGTTCGGGACGCTCTACTCGACAAACATCACGCCCGATCCCGAGACCGGCATCGGCAAGTGGACCGCCGAGCAATTCTACGGGCTGATGCACAGCGGACGAGGCCCCGATGGCGGCTTGATCTACCCGGCCATGCCGTTCCAGGACTACACCAAGGTCACGCGCGCCGACTGTGACGCGATCTTCGCCTATCTGCGATCCGTCCCGCCTGTGCGGACCGCGAACCGCGAGAACGATCTCCGGTTCCCCTACAACAACCGCGCCTTGATCCTGGGCTGGCGAACCTTGTTCTTCCGCGAGGGCGAGTACAAGCCCGACCCCACGAAGTCCGATGAGTGGAACCGTGGCGCGTATCTCGTGCAAGGGTTGGGGCATTGCGGGATGTGCCACACCCACATCAACGCGCTCGGCGGCAGCTCGGAATCACAGGCTTTCGAGGGCGGCCTCATTCCCATGCAGCAATGGTACGCGCCGTCGCTCACCTCGAACAGGGAGGCCGGGCTCGGCGATTGGAGCATCGAGGACATCACCGCGCTGCTGCGCACCGGGATATCGATGCGCGGCGCGGTGTACGGCCCGATGGCGGAGGTCGTCTATAACAGCCTTCAGTACCTGTCCGATCCCGACATCCGCGCCATGTCGGTGTACCTGAAGAGCCTGCCCCCGCGCGGCACGTCCGAGGCACCGGCTCCCAGCATCCCCGTCGAGGAGAGCAGCTTGCTGATGCGCCTCGGCAAGACCGTCTATGACACGCAATGCGCAAGCTGCCACGGAGCGCATGGGGAAGGCGTGCCGCCGAACTATCCGCCGCTGGCGGGCAACCAATCCATTCAGATGTCCTCGGCGGTGAACCCGATCCGCATGGTGCTGAACGGGGGCTACCCGCCAGGCACGGCGGGCAATCCCATGCCGTACGGGATGCCGCCCTTCGCCCAATCCCTCTCCGATGACGAGGTAGCCGCCGTGGTCAGCTACATCCGGGCCTCCTGGGGCAACCGGGGCGAGCCCGTCACCGCGCGCCAGGCGAACGGGCTGCGCGCGGCGCCCCTCGATTGAGGCTCCCATGCTCAACGCTCAACCCGACGATCCCGCCCTCGCCGCCGCGCAGGACAAGGCGGCCGATGACATCGTTCTAACCGGCTCGCGCGGCGCCATCGCGCTGGCCGGAATCGCCACCGCCATCGTGGCCGTCATCTGGTTCGCTTTCTACCTGCTCGTCTTCGTCCCGCGCGGCGCCGGGCCATAAGGAGATGATCAAGCCTCATGAGTTCCGCTTCCGATCACGGCGACAGCGCCCAGAGCGCCGCCCGAGTCGAGCGCCGGTGGGCCACGCTGTCCATCGGCCTCCTCCTGTTCCTCGTGCTCATGGCCGGTTTCGCGGGAATCCATCAAGCGATCATGCCGCAGCCCCGCGTCGAGACCATCGACCCGCGCACGCTGCACATCGCGGGCGAGTTCATCGACAGCAATCTCGGCAGCGCCCTCGAACCCAACGGCTCGGTCACGGTGCGCGCGATCGGCCAGCAATACTCCTTCACCCCACCCTGCATCCTCGTGCCGGCCAACACCCCGATCACCCTTCGTGCCACCAGCTCCGACGTGGTGCATGGCTTCATCATCGACCACACCAACTTCAACACGATGCTGGTGCCGGGCTACGTCTCCACCCTCGCGATCAGCTTCGCCGAACCCGGCGAACGCCACATGCCCTGCCACGAATTTTGCGGCGTGGGCCACGAGGGCATGTGGGGCAACGTCAAGGTCATCGACAAGGCGGCATTCCTGAAACTGGCGGCGGACCGGCGGAGGCTCGCCTGTGATTAGCAGCAAGCGTCTCATCCTCGCCCATTTCTGGCTCGCCTTCGCTGGGTTCGGGGTCGCGCTGCTGCTCGGCGAATGGCAAATGTTCATCCGCAGCCCGCTGCATGGCTGGATCGGCGATCCAGAGTACTACTATCGCTCCGTCACCGCGCATGGCACGGCCATGGCGTACGTGTTCCCGACGCTCGTCGCCATGGGCTTCGGCTACGCGATCAGCGAGGCGTCGCTAGCACGTCCCTTGGCCGGGCTGCGCTGGGCATGGGCGGGCTTCACGCTGGTGGCGGCCGGAACCGTCATCGCGGTCGTCCCCGTCGCCATGGGGCGCGCGTCGATCCTGTACACCTTCTACCCGCCCCTGATCGCCAACACGGCCTACTACGTCGGCGTGGTCCTGGTCGTGGTCGGCTCCTGGATCTGGGTCGCGCTGATGTCGGTGAACCTGCGGCTCTGGAAGCGGGATAATCCCGGCCGACCGGTGCCGCTCGCGATGTTCGCCAATGTCGCGGGCTCCTATCTATGGGCCTGGACGGCGGTGGGCGCGGCGATCGAGCTGCTGTTTCAAATCCTGCCCGTCGCGTTCGGTTTAACCACAACGGTCAACGCCGGCCTGGCGCGCGTCTTCTTCTCCTGGACGCTGCACGCCATCGTCTATTTCTGGCTGATGCCGACCTACATCGCCTATTACACCATCCTCCCCCGCGCGATCGGCGGCCGGCTGTTCAGCGACTCGATGGCCCGGCTCTCGTTCATCCTGTTCCTGATCGTGGCCATGCCGATCGGGATCCACCACCTGTACGCGGACCCGCAGGTTGGCGCCGGGTTCAAGTTCGTCCATGCGGTGTTCACCGCGCTGGTCGCGCTGCCCACGCTGCTCACCGTGCTCACGATCTGCGCCTCGGTGGAGATCGCTGGTCGGCTGCGCGGCGGCAAGGGCGTATTCGGCTGGATCGCGGCATTGCCGTGGGGCAACCCGATCATGCTCGCGGCCGCGTTCTCCTTCGTGCTGCTGGGCTTCGGCGGCGCCGGCGGGCTGGTCAACATGAGCTATCAGCTCGATAGCAGCATCCACAACACGCAATGGGTCACGGGGCATTTCCACCTGATCTTCGGCGGCGCGATCGTCATTATGTACTTCGCGATTGCCTATGACCTTTGGCCGCACCTCACCGGGCGCGCGCTCGACAGTCTCCGGCTGATGCGCCTCCAGCTCTGGACCTGGTTCATCGGCATGATCGTGCTGAGCTTTCCCTGGCACTACACGGGCATCCTCGGGATGCCGCGCCGGATGGCCTTCTACGACTACACGGACCCGGCGATCGCGCGCGTCGCCTCCTCCGTCATGACCTCGGTTGCCGGAGGCGCCATCCTGGTGATCTCAGGCATACTGTTCTTCATCGTCCTGATCCGGGGCCAGATGGCCCCGCGCGTTTCGGCTGGCGCGTACCGGTTCAGCGTCGCGGTCCACCCGCCGCGCGCGGTGCCGGTCGCGCTCAACGGCTTCGCGCTCTGGATCGGCCTCATGATCGCCCTGACGGCCGCGAACTACGGCTACCCGATCGTCCGGCTGCTCGCCCTGCCAGAGGCCGCGGTGCCGGCCGTGTTCATCGGGCGCGGCTGATGGACCGCGAGCGCCTGTTCTCGCCGCGCAACCCATGGTTCACGGGCAGCGTGGCGCTCACCCTCGCGATCACCGTCGTCACCGCCGCATTTGGCTTCGTGTGGCTGCCAAGGATCGAGCGGAACGCGCGGTTCGCCAATCTGTGGGACGCGATTTGCAGCGTCGCGGGCGCGCCGCGCGCGGCCCCGGCCCTTGCACCCGTGGTGCAGCCGAGCGTCGTCACGACACGCGTCGTGCTGACGCCCACGACACTGCCCCCGTCCGACGCGGAGTCGATCGGACGCGGCGCGACCTTGGCCCTGCGATGCACCATGTGCCACGGCGCGCGCGGGCTGAGCGAGGCGAACTCGCCAAATCTGGCCGGCCAGTACGCGGCGGTGATCTACAAGGAGCTTGAGGACTACAAGAGCGGCGCCCGGACCAGCGCGGTCATGATGCCGATTGTCGCCGATCTGAGCCAGCGGGACATGCGCGACCTGGCGGCGTATTACGCCTATCTGCCCCGGCCCTCCGGTCCGCCGCCCAGCAGCACGCCGGGAGCGCCGCGAATCGTGGAGAGCGGCGCGCCGATGCGCGGCATCGCGCCGTGCGGCGCCTGCCACGGCAGCCTCGACAACAAGCTCGGAAGCCCCTGGCTGGAGGGCCAGCCGGCCGCCTATCTCCACGCGCAACTCCAGGCGTTCGCGACCGGCGCGCGCCACAACGACATCGGCGCGCAAATGCGCAACGTCGCGCGCCAGATGTCTCCGGACGAGATGGAGGCGGCCGCCAGTTATTACGCGGGGCGGCCGTGAGGTACGTTCACACATCTTCGCCAGAAAAGTAGGGCGGAAAAGCGCAGCGCATTCCGCCGCCCCCCGCACCTCGGTGGGATGGTGGGCTACGCTTCGCTATCCCGCCCTACGACCGCCTCAAACTCAGGATGTAAGCGATGACATCGTCGATCTCCGCTCGGCTCATGTGGAGGTCTGGCATCCGGCCATGCGGTGTCTGGAGGAACACCCGCAGTGCCATAGGCGTGATCGAAGCCATGCGCGCCACGGCCTCGAAAGGCGGTGCGCCGTAGCTGGTGCCGCGCTGCTGCCCCGGACCGATCACGTGGCAGTCGCTGCACCATCGCTCGGCGATGCGCCGGCCGGCGGCACTGTCGCCGGTGTCCTGCGCCCCCGCCAGGAGCGGCGATGCGCATACCGGCATCACGCCGAGCAGCAGAACCGCGCCGAACCTGGCGCAGCATCGCGCCTTCACGAGACTCGCTCCTAGCGCGACATCAGCACCGGCGCGATCATTTGGGCCAGCAGCGCGCGGGTCACGCCGCCCAGGAAGATCTCGCGCGTGCGCGAATGACCGTACCCGCCGATCACAATGAGGTCAGCCCCGATATCGCACGCATAACCCAGCAGCGCATCCGCGTCCGTGACACGGCTTTCCCGGACCGTCCGGGCCGCATTGACCGTCAGCTCATGGCGGGCGAGATGCTCCGCGATCTGCGCACCTGGAACCTCGTCTGCGTCGGAGGCGCCGCGCGCGCGCTCGACGGTCAGGAGGGTGATCTTCGCCGACGTTTCGATCATCGGCAGCATGTCATGCACCGCCCGCGCCGCCTCCCGGCTTCCGTCCCACCCGACGAGCACGTTGCGCCCCACCATCTCGAACTTGCCGGCATAAGGGACCAACAGCAGCGGCCGCCCCGATCCCATCAGGGCGTCCTCGATCAAGACACGGGATGCCCTCGCCTCCTTCGCCTCGGGATTCGCCTGCGGGAGGATCAGCAGATCCTTGCAACGCGCGCTCCGCACCAGGGCTTCGGTCGCCAGCCCGGTCGCAAGCTGCCAATCGCCATTGATCCCGCCACGGCGAAGCTGCTCGCGGAAATTCTCCTCGACCTCCGCCGCCACGTTGGTGGCACGAGCCCGGATTTCCTCAAGCATCGACGGGATCTCGAAAATGCCGGGATAGACTCCCATCGCGAAGCGCGGGTCGCGAACGACCAAGTTTTCCAGCGGGCAGAAACCTGTCAAATGGGCATCGTGGCGCTGGGCCAGGTCAACCGCGACAGCGAGCACGGAGCCGCTGTTCGAAGAACCGTCGAGCACCACCAGTAGGTCGCGCACCTGCATGTCTCGCTCCCTTCGGGCGCCATGCTTCAGCCGAGCACCCAAGCGGGGCGGCCGCATTGACCTAAATCAAACCCTCTCCAGTCCGGGACTGATCACAAGGACCGCCGCGCCGGTGAGCGTGCCGCCGCGAAGTGCGGCGAGGGCTTCGTTGGCCTCGCCGAGCGGAAAGGTGCGGGTTTCGGTCTGAACCGGGATCGCCGGCGCGAGCGCCAGGAACGCTTCGGCGTCCTGGCGGTTGAGGTTCGCGACCGAGCGTATCACCCGCTCCTTCCAGAGCCAGTCGTACGGGAAGCTGGGGATGTCGCTCATGTGGATGCCCCCGCACACGACCACCCCGCCCGGCCGCACGGCACGCAAGGCTTGCGGCACCAGCGCGCCGACCGGGGCGAAGATGATCGCCGCGTCCAGCGCCTCGGGCGGCATCTCGTCCGAGCCGCCCGCCCACGCCGCGCCAAGGCCGCGGGCGAAGCCCTGCGCGGGCGCGTCCCCCGGACGGGTGAACGCGAAGACCACGCGCCCTTGGTGACGGGCCACTTGCGCCACGATGTGCGCCGCCGCGCCAAAGCCGTAGAGACCGAGCCGCTTGCCCTCCCCGGCCATGCGCAGGCACCGATAGCCGATCAGCCCGGCGCAGAGCAGAGGCGCGGCCTGCACGTCCGAATAGGAGGCGGGGATCGGGAAGCAGTAGCGCGCGTCCGCCACCGTGTACTCGGCATACCCGCCATCGATCTGATAGCCGGTGAACCGCGCGCGCTCGCACAAGTTCTCCTGCCCCGACCGGCAGTACTCGCAGTTCCCGCAGGTCCACCCAAGCCACGGTACGCCCACCCGGTCCCCAGGGGCAAACCGGGTCACGCCGGACCCGGCGGCGACGACATGCCCGACGATCTCGTGTCCGGGAATCAGCGGACGCTTCGGGTCGGCAAGCTCGCCATCGACCACGTGCAGATCGGTCCGGCAGACGGCGCACGCATGGACCTGGATCAACACCTCGCCTGGACCGGGGCGGGGGTCGGGCAAATCGGCCAGCTCCAGGGCGATGCCCGGCCGGCGGAACAGCATGGCGCGCATGGGACAGTGCCTATCCGGCCGGAAGATAGCGCGGGCGGCGGGCCAGAAGAAGCAGCGCGATCGAGAGGTTGAGCGCGTTCCACAGCACGCCGTTGGCGAAGGCGGCGCGATAGGAGCCGGCGAGATCGAAGATCGCCCCGGACATCCAGCCGCCCAGCGCCATGCCGAACAAGGTCGCCATGACGATCACGCCGAACCGCGTGCCCGCCTCCCTCGCCGGAAAATACTCGCGCACGATGATCGCATAGCTCGGCACGAGACCGCCCTGGAAGAGCCCGAACAGCGCGGAGATCACATAGAGCGACGTAAGCCCGTCGAAGCCGAGATAGAGGAGCAGCGCCACCATCTGGAGCACCGATCCCAACAGGAGCGTGCGCAATCCGCCGATGCGGTCGGCAATGAAGCCCGATGCGATCCGGCTGATGATGCCGAAGCCGAGCATCAGCGAGAGCATCTCCGCGCCGCGCGCCGGACCATAGCCGAGATCGCCGCAATAGGCGACGATATGCACCTGCGGCATCGACATGGCGACGCAACAACCGACGCCGGCCAGCGAAAGCAGCATCATGAGAGCATTCGGTGACAAGCCGGGTGAGCCGGAAAGCGCGCCGGACATGGTCTGGGCCGTTGCCAACGGCTGCGCGGGCGGGCGCCGGAGCAAGATGAAGGCGAGCGGGATCATCGCCGCCGCGCAGACCACCCCTATTCCGAGATAGGTGACGCGCCAGCCCACGACCCCGATGAAATGCTGCACGAGTGGCGGCCATAGCACGCCCGCCAGATAGTTGCCGCACGCGGCAAGGGCCACCGCGATGCCCCGCCGCCTGACGAACCAGAGCGAGACATCGGCGATGATCGGCGCGAAGGTTGCCGAACAGCCGGCGCCGATCAGCACGCCTTGCGCGAGCGCGAACTGCCATAGACTTCCCGCGAACCCGCCCGCGACATAGCCGGCGCTGAGCAGCAGCGCGCCGCCGATCACCGATATGGTGATCCCGAACCGGTCGGCGACGCGCCCCAATGCGACGCCGCCGAACGCGAAGCCGAGCATGGTCAGCGTGAACGGCACGGTCGCGCCCGCGCGCGCGGTGCCGAACGTGGCCTGCACGGCGGGCAGGACCACGACCACGGACCACATGCCCACGCCGCCGATCGTGCTCAGCAGGATGATCGCGCATAGCCGGCCCCACGCGTAGACGCTGTCCGGCTCGCTCGGTCGGCTCGACATGCTTGGTCCTTACCTACTGTTCCCGAGTTCCCCCTGCGCCGCCCACGGCACGGCGGCGATCCCATCCCGCTCGGCGGCCGCGACCAGCGCCCGCGCATCATCGGGCAACAGGAAGCGTTGCGCCACCAGCCGCTCGGCCCCGGCGCGGAAGGCGCCCGCATAGGCGGCCTGGTCCGGATAGCGTTCCGCGAGCGAAGGACGCGGATCGTCCACCGCCTCCCGCGCCGCGCGATCCGGCGCGAAGGGGATGAAGCTGCCCTGGAGGTTGCACAAGCCGCCCTCGAAGCGTCCGGCGCGGCCGATGTTCCAGCCGGTGTAGGTGCCGATCGGCGCCTGAAGGAAGACCGATCGTATGCCGCCCACATCGTTGCCGTCCGCGTCCACCTGCGGCGCCAGCACGCCATAGCTCGCGGTGCCCACGCGCGGCGGCTCGATGGTGATGACGCCGCTTTCCGCGCCCGGCCGGAACAGCGGGCCGAAATCGAGCACGTGCAGCGTGTCGATCACCCGCGTCGTGACCGTCGCGGGGCGCGGCACGCCGCCATAGGCGTTCGCGGGAATGGGCGGGAATTTTACCTGGTCCGGCGCCACCAGCGTCCCGTCGGCGATGCGCGGCACGGCGCTCGGCGGCGGCTCCACCCCGTCGCGCACCCAGGCCGTGAAATCGGCGAGCAGGGCGCGCATGGTCCAGCGCTGCGGGTTCGGGTTCGATTGCTGCTGGCACGCGTTGCCCACCCCCGGCGGGGCGAGCGGCGCCGGAGCCGGCCCGTGCTGCGTGCTCGCCATGATGTAGGTCCGCACGCCCTCCGCCTCGGGCAGGTCGCGGCTCCCAAGCGGATCGGTGAGGCCGAGCGATTGCCGTCCCTCCCACATCTCCAGAGCGGTCGCGACGTGGAACACGCGCGGGCACGTCGCGCTTGCCGTGCAGCGATCGAGCAGCCCCGCGCTTCGCCCGGTGAGCGGATCGTGTTGCGGCAAATAGGCGAAGGGGAACTCGTACGCCGGATAGAGATGGTCAGTCTGCTCGCCCCAGGCGCGATAGGGCTGGCCGAAGCGGACATTCAGCGGCATGAGCCCGCCGCCGATGTGCGGCATGGCGCCATCGAACACGCGCGCCCCGCCCTCGTCCTCGTTGAAGCCGAGCGCGATGAGGCTGCGGATCATCCGCCCGCTCTGCGACGATCCCTCGATGATCGTCTTCTGTCCCTCGCGCCAGACGGGATTGACCGCGCCTTGCTGGTCAGTCCGGTCGTGGCCCAGAAAGGTGCCGAGGTCGCGCGCGGCCGCGAACCCGATCCCCAGCACCAGCGGATCGCGCGCGCGATAGATCAGCTCATAGAGATGCCCCGGCTCGAATCCTGCGGGCAGGCAGAGATGCTTCGGGTCCGGCTTGGCGTCCTCGCCGCCCCGGCCACAGGTCGCGAAGCTCCACGCCGCGTTCGGGATCGGCACGCGCGGGTCTTGCGCGCGCGCCCGCACGGTCAGCGTGGGCAGGAACCCGTCGGGAGCGGGCGTGCGGTTGTCGGTGCCCACGGCCGGATAGCTGTCAAAGCTGCCGGGCGGCATCGCCAACACCTGCTGGCTGCGGCTCAGCGGCAAGCTCGACGCCGGCGCCGAGGTGATCATTTCGCTGCGCACGGTCCCGGTGAGCGGCGAACCGTCGCGCGCCCGCGCCACGATCTCGGGCATCAGCAGGCGGCTCCAGCCTGGCCGGACATCCATCTCCCAGCCCCACCAGACCAGCGTGTAGCCCTGCCGCATCAGCCATCCGTCCCCCGGCGAGCTGAGCGTGTTCCACGCCTGGAGGCCGGGCGTCACGCCGGCGTTGAAAATGGGAAGTGCCAGCTTATTGCCGCGATTGTTCACCTCGAACAGCAGCACGCCGTTGCCCCGCGCCTGATCGGCGGGCCTCAGGATCTCGACCTCCGTCGCGTACTCGACCATCCCGCGCGCATTCCGTGGCGCGAGATCCAGATCCTGGATCACCGCATTGCGCGGCTCGGCGGGGTCAAGCTCGCCATGCGCGCGCGCCAGCACATGCTGATAGGCCCCCACGGCTCCGAACGCCTCGCCTCCGAAGGCGGGCTCGGTGCGCAAGACCTCCAGCCGCGTGATCCGCGCCTGCGCCGCCGACGCCAGGCCCAAGAGCAACATGCCGACGATGAAGGAGAGGCGGCGATGAAGCGCCAGACGGTGCATGGGACGATCCTTGGCTGCTCGACCCCATTGTGCGAAGGCGCGAGGCGATGCCACCAGTCAGGGTATAGCAGGGGCGTAGGGCGGAAAAGCGCGGCGCATTCCGCCGCCTGCCCATGGCTTCGTGGATGGCGGAATACGCTTCGCTATTCCGCCCTACGATTCTCGTGCCCTACAACCATGAAAGGACGTCAACGCCGGCTAGTATTACACGTCCCGGATGCTCGTCATCTCCGTCCGGTCTAAGCCACGCACATAATAGATCGCGACCGAAAGCACCCAGCTCAGGACGAAAATCCCGATGATGACGAAGCCGAGAGTGTTGAAGTTGGCGTTCAAGCGCTCGACTCCGTTCCAGAACCAGCCCGCCAGTTGCAGCTTGTCCCGGATCGCGCCAAGCGCCTCGATTCCGCCGATGACCACGGCGACGATGGCAGAAATGAACGTGATGGTCAGGTTGTAGTAAAGCTTTCGGACCGGCTTCACGAATGCCCAGTTGTAGGCGTGGAGCATCAGCACCCCGTCGGTCGTGTCGATCAGCGACATCCCCGCCGCGAACAGGGCGGGGAACACCATGATGACGGCGAGCGACGTGCCCTTGGCCGCCTCGGCCGCCGAAATGCCGAGCAGGCTGACCTCCGTCGCGGTGTCGAACCCGAGACCGAACAGGAAGCCGAGCGGCAGCATGTGCCAGCTCTGGGTGATGAGGCGGAACATCGGCCTGAACAGGCGTGCGAGCAGGCCGCGCGAACTCAGGAGCATGTCGAAGTCCTCGTCCGCGTAGGCGCCGCCCCGGCGGACGCTGCGGAAGGCGCGGTAGATGGACACGAGGACGACGAGGTTGATCGCCGCGATCACGAACAGGAATGTCGCCGACACGCTGGTCGAGATCACTCCGCCGGCATTCCTGAGGGCCTCGAAGCGGCCTTGGAGCGCCGCCGACGTAGCGGCGATGGCCGCGGCCACGAGCACGACCACGGCCGAGTGCCCGATCGCGAACCAGAAGCCGACGCTGACCGGGCGCTGGTCCTGCTGCATCAGCTTGCGCGTGACGTTGTCGATGGCGGCGATGTGGTCCGGGTCAACCGCATGGCGCAGGCCAAAGCCGTAGGCGATCAGCGCGGTGCCGAGCAGGAGGGGCTGGTGGCGGAACACCGCGAACGCCCATGCCCAGGCGGCAACATTCCCGATCACCAGCACGGCATACATACCGGCCGTGCGGCGACGCAGGTCGGACCAGCCTGCGCCGAACAGGCGATGGAACACGTTGGTCATGCGTTCTCCTTTCGGCTCTCAGCCCGCCTTGAACACGCAGCCGGCCAAGCCGCCGGATTGAGGCGGCGAACGCGCCGTTCGGGGGCGTTCATCTGCTTGAATCCCGCGGTTGCGATCAGGATGCCCTCAAGCGTGCCGGCGCGCGGCTGAAGCCGGCCGAGGGTTTCCACGAGGCCGCCGCGCACCGTGCAGCAGAGACGGCCGTTGTTGAACTCGACGAGCTGGCCGTCAAGGCTGATTTCGCCGAACTCACCGACGATGACCGCGAGCTTGCGGCCGTGCCGCTCGCGCAGGATGCGGTTGAGGAGCGTCGCGTTGCCGGACCCGAGGAAGCCCGTCACGACGGTCGCGGGAATGCGCCTGACCTCATTTTGTAACGATGCAGCGGAAAGGCCGCTCTGTCGACCTCAGTTCCCGAATGGGATCGTCAGTTCCGTCTCGTTCGTGTCCACCACGAACACCGCGAGGAGCTTGGACGGCTGTGTCTCGCCGGCATTGGCGCTGACGCCGTGGCGGTCGCCGGGCAGCTCGGAGAAGCTCTGTCCGGCCTTGTAGGTCGTCACCAGCCCGTCGTTGACCTGACTGCGGATCGCCCCCTCAAGCACGGTCGCGTAGATGAAGGCGGATTTGGGATGCGTGTGGCCAGGCGAGTAGCCGCCCGGACCGTAGTCGACGAGCACACCCTTGATGCTCTTGCCGGGAAAGTTCGGCAGCTCGTGCTGGGAGACGAGCGCCACCTTGGCGTTCTTCGATTTCGGCGCATCCGCGAGGACACTGCCGAACGGCAGGGTGGCGACAAGCAGCGAACAGAGGATGCGTTTCATGGAGCCCCTCTCCTGCGGTTGGCGGATGCGGGATCAGGCTCTTGCCTGTGAGCGGCGGAGCCATTCGTCGAGACCGATGCGGCCGAGGCGCGCCTCGCCCAACGGCACGAGCGAGTGCTCCTCGACCCGGGCGCCGAAGAGTCGGGCCTTGGGATCGCTCACGACCTCCCGCGGGTCGCCGACCGCCTTCAGATAGCGGGCGACGATTTCGCTGAATGGCGCCCGTTCCGGGCCGGCGATCTCGACGATGCCGTTTCGCGGCGCCGCGAGGGCCACCTCGGCGACGGTAGGAGCAACGTCATCCGCCGCGATGGGCTGGAACAGTCCGGGCGAAATCCTGACAATATTTCCATCGGCGCTTGAAGCGGCAATGCCGGCGAGGAATTCCATGAACTGGGTCGAGCGGATGATGGTGTAGGGGATGCCGGAGGCCACGATCAGTTTCTCTTGGGCGACCTTGGCGCGGAAATAGCCATTGTCGTTCCGGTCGGTTCCGACGATGGATAGCGCGACATGGTGCCGGACGCCCGCTGCGGCCTCCGCCGGGAGAAGGTTGCGGCCGGAGGTCTCGAAGAATTCCAGCACCGCCTTTCTTCACATGAGGGCGAATTTGCGAGGTCGATCACCACCTGCGCGCCGGTCATGGCCTCCTTGAGCCCCTCGCCAGTAATGGTGTTGATGCCGCTTTGCGGCGAGGCGGTAATGATCTCGTGGCCACCCTGACGCAGAATGGCGACGGCCTTCGAGCCGATCAGGCCGGTGCCGCCGATGACGACGATCTTCATGGTTTCGCCTCCCTTGTCGATGACCGGAGACTCCAAATCGGTTCGAATGCGCCTTCTTGGATGTCGCGGAGCAGACCCACAATCCGATCGGTTGCCTTCATTTAAAGCCGACGCGATTCTCCCAAGCTTCGCCTGGGATTTCTGGCGTTGACTAGCTATTGATGAACGCCAACAGGTCCGAATTGATCGTGTCGGCTTCCGTAGTGGGCATGCCGTGCGGAAAGTCTTTGTAGGTTTTCAGAGTTCCGTTTTTCAGCAGCTTAGCGGACAACGGCCCGGAGGCGACATAGGGCACGATCTGATCGTCCTCACTATGCATGACCAGCACCGGGACGGTGATTTTCTTGAGGTCTTCGGTGAAATCGGTTTGGGAAAACGCCACAATGCCGTCGTAATGCGCCTTGGCGCCGCCCATCATGCCCTGACGCCACCAATTCTGGATGACGGCCTCCGAGGCTTTTGCGCCCGGCCGGTTGTAGCCGTAGAAAGGCCCGGACGGCAGGTCACGATAGAATTGCGAACGATTGGCGGCGAGTTGGGCTTGCAGGCCATCAAACACTTCCTTGGGAAGACCAAGCGGATTGGCCGCCGTCTTCACCATAAGCGGCGGCACCGCGCTGATCAGCGCTGCCTTGGCCACCCGGCTTTCGCCATGCCGACCCAGATAGTGGGCCACTTCGCCGCCGCCGGTGGAATGACCGACATGGATGGCGTTTTTCAGGTCTAGATGCGCAGTCAGAGCCGCCAGGTCGTCGGCATAATGGTCCATATCGTGGCTATCGGCGGTCTGGGTCGAGCGACCATGGCCACGGCGGTCATGAGCGATAACGCGATAGCCATGACGCAGGAAGAACAGCAATTGCGCGTCCCAATCATCGGCCGACAGCGGCCAGCCATGACTGAACACAATCGGCTGGCCCGAACCCCAGTCCTTGTAGAAGATCTCCGTGCCGTCCTTGGTGGTAATGGTGGGCATGTCGACTCCTGTGAAAGGGGTGGCTGCCGTTCCGATTGGAGCACATGCTATCGCCGTCTGGGAACGAATTGAGCATTCGGCCCGCGGGCTAAATGGCCGCTCTGGGCCGAAAGCTGACCCGACAGGCGGCGCAAGATTGTTAAACAGAGACCGTAGACAGTCCGAGGTGCCCTGTCAAGCAGGTCGTCATGACAGAAACTTGTTGGACATGCGAAAGCGGTGTCTCGCGGCGCGGCCTGCTTCGGTATTATATCATCCGGCATTAATGTTCATCCATGGTCGCAGGCAGCGATAATCGTAGGGCGGAAAAGCGCAGCGCATTCCGCCGCCCGGTCGCACCTTGGCAGAAGGTGGAAT
>DATFDN010000387.1:0-6695 GCA_035252035.1 Acetobacteraceae bacterium
GTCTCGACATATTGCTCGACGATCTCGCGCAACACGGCGGCCGAGCGGGCATCGAGGCCGGGCGCTTGCCGCTCGCGCGAGGGGTCGCCGACCCAGGGCAGACCAGACTCAGGGCGCATAAAAGCGAAGGTAGGGACGCGGGGGAGGGTCGGTCAATGCCAGGGCGGATTATTTTCCTTAGGGTGAGCGGAGTATCCCGACCACCTCCCATGGCCTAGCAAAATAAACGGCTCGCATCATCGGAATCCCCGCTGATGCGAGCCGCTGCTGGCCTCGGACTACCGCGTCTGCTGCGGCGTCTGATTGGTGGCCGCTCCGGGCTTCGTGGACGGAGCCACCGGCGTGCCGCGGGGCGGAACGCCGGTTGTGGAAGCCGGCGGGGTGGTCGCATGGCCAGGAACACTTGGATTCGTCGAGGGGGCCACCGGCGTTCCCCTCGGCCCGGCGCCGGTGTCCTCCGGCCCCCTCGCCATCCCGCCTGCCGCATTGTTCTGCTGCTGCGCCAGGCTGGGCGCGACCAATCCTACCATGGCCAGCACGCTTAGCATCGAAAGCAGCGGGATTCGCGATATCATATCGACACTCCTCAAGATGTGCGGGCCGGCAACGGGACACGCTGACGCTTCCCGCCCCACCTCCCATGGCTC
This sequence comes from Acetobacteraceae bacterium, assembly GCA_035252035.1. Lineage (GTDB taxonomy): Bacteria > Pseudomonadota > Alphaproteobacteria > Acetobacterales > Acetobacteraceae > DATFDN01. Next base: position 648 of record DATFDN010000387.1, read on the forward strand.
TGGCAAATAAAGCGGCCCGCATCGCCGGAATCTCCGCTGATGCGAGCCGCTGCCGGTCTCGAACTACCGCGTTTGCCCCGGCGTGTGCGTGGGACTGCCGGGGTCTGTCGATGGACCAGCCTTGGTGCCTCGGGGCTGGACACCCGTTGTGGAGGCGGGCGGCGAGGCCGGGTTGGTCGTCAAGGTCGGATCCGTTGACGGTGCCACCTTCGTGCCTCTCGGTCCCACGCCGGTCTTTTCGGCATCCGACGCCGTCCCGGATGGCGCAGCTTGCTGCTGCGCCAAGCCCTGGGTGGCCAGCCCTAGAACCCCGAGCAAGGCCAGCGCGAGCACCCCGGAACGTCTCGGACGAAACACGCGCGGACTCATGTCAAGTCTCCCTTACGTTGAGAGCTGATCGCGGATCGGCAATTGCCGGACGCGTTTGCCGGTGGCCGCGAAGATCGCGTTGCACAGGGCGGGCGCGAAGGGCGGCACACCAGGTTCGCCGATGCCGCTCGAGGGAACTTCCCAGGTCGCCGGCACGATATGCACCTGCGTCTCGATCGGGGCGTCGGTGACGCGCGTCACCTGGAACCCGTCGAAGTTGCTCTGCTCCACCCGGCCGTTCTTGAAGGTGATCTCGCCGAGCTTGGCGATGCCCATGCCCATCACCGCCGCGCCCTCGATCTGCGAGCGGATGCGCTCCGGGTTCACCCAGAAGCCGCAATCGACCGCCGTGTACACCTTGGGCACGGTGAGGTTGCCATGATCGTCCACCGCCACTTCCACGACCGTCGAGACGTAGGAGAGGAAGCTGCGGTGCGTCGCGATCCCCATGCCGTGGCCCTTGGGCAGTTGCTTGCCCCAGCCAGCCATGTCGGCCGCGATCTGCGTCACGCGGGCGAGCCGCCCGGTGTCGATCGGGTAGGTCTCCACCGGATCGCCGTAGTTCCAGAACTCTCCCTTCACGTGCGGGCGCATGTCGATCTTGCGCGGCGGCCCGATCAGCTCCAGCAGCACCTCCTTCGGATCGCGCCCGGCGGCATGGGCGATCTCCGCCACCATGCACTGCACCGCGAAGGCGTGCGGGATGTTGGACACCGAACGCAGCCAGCCGATGCGCGTGTGCGCGGCGCACTCGCCGGTCTCGCAGCGGATGTTCGGGAGTGCCCACGGCACGTCCACCAGGCCCATGCTGTACTCGATCTTGCTCTCGAACTTGGGGTCCGGCCCGAAGGTCGAGAAGATCGTCGGCGCCACGCTGCGGTGCCGCCAGGCGACCACCTTGCCGTTCTGGTCCAGCCCCGCGTCGATCCGCTCGACCGAGACGGTGTGGTAGAAGTCGTGCTGGATATCGTCCTCGCGGGTCCAGGTGAGCTTCACCGGGGCGCCGATGGACTGCGACACCAGCGCCGCCTCCAGGACGTAATCCCACTTCGACTTGCGCCCGAACCCGCCGCCGAGAAGCGGCACGTTCACGGTCACGTTCTCATCCGGGATACCCAGCATCTTGGCGAGATCCTCGCGGCACCCGCCAGGGCTTTGTGTCGCCGCGTAGGCCACGCACTTGCCATTGGCCACATGCACCGTCGCCGAGGGCGGCTCCATGGAGACATGCGCCTGATGCGGGATGTAGTACTCGGCCGTGACCACCTTGGCGGCCGATTTCAGCGCCGATTCGGCGTCCCCGTCGTCGCGCACGACCTTTCCAGGCTTGCTGGCGGTCTGCTGCATCTCCTGCTTGAACTTGCCGGAGTCGTACCCCGCGTTGGCGCCGTCTTCCCAGACGATCTTGAGCGCGTCCCGCCCCTTGATCGCCGAGCCGGTGTTGCGCGCGATCACCGCCACGCCGCCGACCGGCATGAACTTGGACGGCCACGGCCAGCCCTTGACCGCGATCACCTTCTCGACGCCGGGCACCTTCATCGCGTCGGTCGCGTCGAAGGAGACGAGCTTGCCGCCCACCACCGGCGGACGCGCGATGACGGCGTATTTCATGCCCGGCATCTTGGCGTCGATGCCGTAGCCTGCCTGCCCAGTGGTGATGTCGCGCAGATCGACGATGCCGACGTTGCCCTTGGTCAGATAGCGGAAGTCCTTCGGGTCTTTCAGCTTGATCTGGCTCATGGGCGGCGTCGGCAGCGCGCTCGCCTCTTGCGCCAGCTCGCCGAAGCCGAGCTTGCGGCCAGAGGCGGTGTCGATCACCTCGTGGTTCTCCGCCCTCACCTGGGACGGATCGACGCCCCAGCGCTTGGCCGCGGCCTGCTCCAGCATGGTGCGCATCGCCGCGCCGCATTGGCGCATGGGTTGGATCCAGTGGCGAAGGCTGCGCGAGCCGTCCGTGTCCTGGTTGCCATATTTCTTCTCGTCACCCGGCGCCTGCTGCACGCGCACGCGCGACCAGTCGGCGTTCATCTCCTCGGCGACCGCGAGCGGCAGGCTGGTCCGCACGCCGGTACCCATTTCGGCGCGGTTGGCGATGATGGTCACGAGACCCGAGGGGTCGATCGCCACGAAGAGGTGCGGATCGCTCCTCACGCCGTTCGGCATCTCGTCGGCGCCGGTCTTCCAGGCCATTGTCATGGCGCGCGCGGGCAGCACGCTCGCGGAGAGCACCAGCGCCCCGGAGGCGACCAGTCCTTGCAGCACGAAGCGGCGGCTTACGTTCTCGACCATCTGGGTCTTGCCGATGTGTGTCATGGCTTATACCCCCGTCGAAGCCAGCCGCACCGCATCGACGATGCGCTGGTAGCAGCCGCAGCGGCAGATGTTGCCGGCCATGGTGTTGCGGATGTCGTTGTCGGATGGGTGAGGATTCTGCTTGAGCAACGCCGCCGCCTGCATGATCTGCCCTGCCTGGCAGTAGCCGCATTGCGGCACGTTGACCTCGCGCCACGCCTTCTGCACCGGGTGGTCGCCATGAGGGTCGAGCCCCTCGATCGTCACCACCCTCTTGCCCACGGCGTCGCTCGCCGGCATGGCGCAGGCGCGCGCGGCGTCGCCGTCCAGATGCACCGTGCAGGCGCCGCACAGCGCCACGCCGCAGCCGAACTTGGTGCCGGTCATCCCAAGCTCGTCGCGCAGCACCCACAACAGGGGCACGGACGGGTCGCCGTCATAGCTATAGTCCCGTCCATTCACATTCAAAGTGATAGCCATTGCTCACCTCCTTCCGAAAGCGCATCGCGGAAGCCGAGGCTTCCGCGATGCCAACTCCGGTTACTGTTGACTGGGCTGCTGCCTCAGCGCGAACACCCAGATGACGCCGCCCTGCGGCACGTCCGGATCGACCTTCATACCGGCCTTCGCCAGGCTGTCCTGGATGCGCTGCGCGTCCACGCCCCATCCCGACTGCACCGCGATATACTCGGTGCCGTCCACCTCGAAGGCGACCGGCATGGCCATAATGCCGGAGTTGGTCTTCTGCTGCCACAGCACCTTGCCAGTCTTAGCGTCGAAGGCGCGGAACATGCGGTCGTTGGTGCCGCCCACGAAGACCAGCCCGCCCGCCGTGGACAGGGCGGAGGCGAAGAGCTGGGTGCCCTGGAACGGATGCGACCACACCTCCTTGCCCGTTGCCGGATCCCAGGCCTGCAAGTCACCGACATGGGGACTCTCCGGATGCAGCTTCAGCGAGTCGGGATCGGCGCCCAGCCAGAGCTGGCCGGGGATAAGCTTCTTGTTGACTCCTTCGTATGACCCGCACATGCCGTTATTCGCCGGGATGTACACGAGCTTCGTCTGGTCGCTGTACGTGGCCGACGGCCAATCCTTGCCGCCCCAGAGCGAGGGGCAGAACGAGACATCCTTCCCGACCTTGGGAACATGCTCCTCGTTGTAGGTCGGCCGGCCGGTCTTCGGGTCGATGCTCTTGAACACGTTCTGGCCGACGAAGGGCTCGCCAGAGACGAACTCGATGTCGCCGCCGTTGTTCTGCCGCAGCACCCACAGGTAGCCGTCGCGCGCGGGATGCACGAGCGCGTCGAAGGTCTCCCCGTCCTTGTTCATGTTGACCAGCATGGGCGCGTCGATCTCGTCCCAGTCCCACGAATCGTTCCAGTGGTACTGGTGGTGCCCCATGATCTTGCCATTGTCGGGATTGAGGGCGATCGTCGAGCTGGTGTAGAGATTGTCGCCCGGATGCTCGTCACCAGGCCAAGGCGCGGCGTTGCCGACGCCCCAGTACGCCAGGTTCCGCTTCGGATCGTAGGTGCCGGTGATCCAGACCGACCCGCCGCCGGTTTTCCAGGAGTCGCCGTGCCAGGTGTCGTGACCTGGCTCGCCGGGGCCGGGGACAGTGTAGGTCTTCCACAGTTGCTTGCCGGTGTCGGCATCGTAAGCGGCGATGAACCCGCGCACGCCGAACTCGCCGCCCGAGCTGCCGACCATCACCTTGCCGTTCACGATCAGCGGCTCAAGCGTCAGGTACTCGCCGCGCTTGTAGTCGCCGACCTTGGTCTTCCAGACCTCCTTGCCGGTCTTGGCGTCGAGCGCGACCAAGATGCCATCGACGTTGGCCAGGTATAGCTTGTCCTGCCACATGCCGACGCCGCGATTGGTCGGATGGAGCTGGAACAGATCCTCGGGGAGGGGATGCTTGTAGCGCCACTTCAGGTCGCCCGTCTTGGCGTCGAGCGCGATGACCTGCGCATATGGCGTGGTCACGAACATCACGCCGTTGTTCACCATCGGCGGCGCCTCGTGGCCCTCCACGACGCCCGTGGAGAAGGTCCACACGGGAACCAGGTTCTGCACGTTGGTCGCGTTGATCTGATTGAGCGGACTGAACCCATGCCCGTCATAGGTGCGCCGGTAGAGCAGCCAATTGCCCGGTTCCGGGTTCTCCAGCCGCTGCTGCGTGACCAGCGAGTAATTGGCGATCCCTTGCGCCGCCTGCAGCGCCTGCGCCTCGCTCCGCTGCTGGCCCTGCCCGCCGCCTTGCTGCGCCGCCTGTTCCTGGGACTGTCCCTGGGGCACTGCCTGCGCCATCACCGCGCCATATGATACGGCGGACAGCAAACTCGCGGCGAATGCCACCCGAACGCTTTTCGCGACGCAACCCATGACTTTTCCTCCTTCGGTCAGTCCTACTCATTTCAGCGGGGTTCGCGGCCGTTGAGGCGACCCCGTCCTCAACCCACGCCCGACTTCTCCCCGCCCACGCGCGCCGTGAACGGACCCGCGACTTGCAGCTCGTCGCCCGCGATCACCAAGGGCAGCGCCGGAAGCGGACGCGGCGCAGGCCCGCTCATGACTTTGCCACCGTCCCTTGGGTCATAGACTGATTGGTGGCAGGGACAGCGGAAATCCTTGCTCTCTTCCAGCCACTCGGCAACCGGGCATTGCTGGTGGGTGCAGATGGCGGAGTAGGCGACGATCCCATCGGCGGCACGGGACGCCTCGTCCGGTTTGATCGTCGCCGGGTCGAGCCGAACCATCAGGATCATGTTCAGCCGCGATCCATCGCGGGGAACCTTCTTCTGCGGGTCGTAGGCCCAAGCCATGAAGGACGGATCTCCGACCTTCAGATCCGCCGGCTTGATGACTTGGCCCTCGTGATCGCCGTCGAAGTAAACCAGCAGGTCGCCCTTTTGCGGGCGTTCCATGCGCGCCGGATCGTCGGCGTCGTCAGCAAGGCCAGGACGGGAAAGCCCCACCATGGCCGCGGCGGCGCAGCCGCATAGCGCGGCTCGGCGCGTCGTCCCCTCTCCCCCGCACGAGGCAGGCCGCGTCTGGGCCGTCCCATTCATGGTATTGTCTTTATAGGTAAGTGGAGCCATTCGCTCCGTTGCCCCCGGCGGTCATGTCGGCCTGCGTTTTGCTTCGCAAAACGGTAGGCGAGACCGGAGAAACCCGTCAAGCCGCCCTATTCCCTATTTACCCTCCTTCTCCAGCCGTGCCGCCCCTTGCCGGTTCATCTGCTTGACCATCGGGGGTTGCTGGGTCGAGGTCGTTGCCTGCTTCGGGGTGTCCGCGGGCGTGGGCTGGGGCAGGGATGTCTGGCTTCCGCCCGGCGCCTGCTTGAGTTCCTTCGCCCGCGCTACTTCCTCCGGGTTCACGCCCGCC
>DATFDN010000388.1:0-2019 GCA_035252035.1 Acetobacteraceae bacterium
CTGCGCAAGCTGGCCAGCCAGGCCGACCGGACCGTGGCCGACGCGCGCCAGCTCATCAGCACCACGGCCGGCACTGGACCGATGGGAACGAACACGGCGGGCCTCAGCCAGACCCTTTACGAGTTGAGCCGGGCGGCGGAATCGGTGCGGGAGCTGGCGGACTACCTGACCCGCCATCCCTCGTCGCTGATCCGGGGCCGGAGCTGAAAGGAAGCGGAATGCGACGTGCGGCATCGCTGCTGGTGGCGCTGCTTCTGGCCGCTTGCGCCAGCGCCAAGACCGATACCTACACGCTTTCCGCGGTCCCGCCCGTGCATGTGGCGGCCGGACCGCCGGTGCGCCCGCCCCTGGAGGTTGGAGAGGTGTCGATCCCGGCCACGATCGACCGCGATGAAATCGTCATCCGCGCTCCAGGGGACCGACTGGATGTTTCGAGCAACAGTGTGTGGGGGGCGCCCCTGGACCAGCTTATCCGCCGTGCCCTCTCCGATGACCTGAGCGAACGCCTTCCCCCTGGCTCGGTGCTGGCGCTCGGCGACCCGGCGCCGCCGCACGGGCTGCGCATTATCGCCGTATCGATCGACCAGTTCAGCGGCGACACGTCCGGGCGCGTCGTACTACGCGCCTCTTGGATCGTTTCCCGCTCCGGCGAGAGGCCGACCGGCAAGCCGCATCGCGAGCGGATCGAGATTGACGCGGGCACGGGAATCCCGCGCGCGGTCGTCCCGGCCATGAGCCGGGCACTGGGCGTCCTTGCCGATCGGATCGCGGCGGGGGTGTCGTAGCGGGGTAATACCAGAGGAAACCCCTCCCCCCGGCCCCCTCCCGCAAGGGGAGGGGGAGACGTGCGAGAAGCCCCCCTCCCCTTGCGGGAGGGGGTTGGGGGAGGGGCTCAACCCACCTCCAGCAAGTCGGCGACCCGCGCGGTCGCCTTGAGACCGCTGCCCGTCAGCACCAGCACCGTCGTCTGCCCCGGTGTGATCGTGCCCGTGGCGAGCAGCTTGGCGAACGCCCCCGCCACCTGCGCCGCCGTCGGTTCCACGTAGATGCCGACGCGCGCGAGATCGAGCGTGGCTTGCCCGATCTCGTCTTCGGTCAGCATGACCGCCCCGCCCTGGCTGGCGCGCAATGCCCCGAGCACCTCATCCAGCCGGACCGGATGGGCGATCGCCGTCCCTTCGGCGATAGTCGGCGCGACTTCCGTCGGCACCGGTCCCCCGGCCAGGAACGCGGCCACGACCGGCGCGCAACGCGCCGGCTGCACAGCGAACAGGCGCGGCGGGGCCTCGATCTCTCCGGCGCGCAGCAGCTCCGAGAAGCCGATCTCGCAGCCCAGCACGTTCGATCCCGCGCCGCAGGGCACGATGACATTGTCCGGGGCGCGGAAGCCGAGATCCTCCCATAGCTCGTAGGCGAGCGTCTTCGTGCCGTGCAGGAAGAACGGATGCCAGTTGTGGCTGGCGTAGAAGATCTCCGCCGCGCGGCGCATCGCCGCCTCGGCCGTGTCCTGGCGTGTCCCCGGCACCATCTCCAGCGTCGCGCCATGCGCGCGCACCTGCACCAGCTTGGCCGGGCTGGTCGAGGCTGGCGCCAGGATTGTCGCCGCGAGTCCGCCGGCGGCGGCATAGGCGGCCACGGCCGCGCCACCATTGCCCGAGCTGTCCTCCAGCACCGCGCGCACGCCCTGGGTGCGCAGCAGCGACAGCATCACGCTGGCGCCGCGATCCTTGAAGCTGCCGGTCGGATTCATCCAATCGCATTTGAACAAGACTGGAACCCCGTGCAGCGCGCGGGCCAGCAGGGGCGTGCCGCCTTCTCCCAACGTGATCGGCTCCGCGTCCGGAATGGGCAGTGCCGCGCGGTACCGCCAGACGCCGCGCGGCCCGGTGTCGATCCCCGCGCGGGACAGGCCGGCCAGGGGGGTGAGCAGCAGGGGCGCCCGGTCCGGGCCGCACCAGCGGGGCTGCCCCAGCGGGAAGGTCTGTCCGCTGCGCGGATCGAGATAGGCCGGGCTCATCG
>DATFDN010000389.1:0-2081 GCA_035252035.1 Acetobacteraceae bacterium
CGCGGCGCGCGCATCCGTGACGGCGGGCAGAGGCCGGTAGCGCACGATGACGCTTTCGGCCGCATCGCGCGCCTGATTGAGGCTGTTGGCCACGACAAAGGCGACCGGATCGCCGACATGGCGGACGCGATCCCGCGCCAGAGCCGGACGCGGCGGCACGATCAGCGGCGCGAGCGTCGCCACCTGCGCGGTGCAGGGAAGGGTGCCGATCCCATCGACGTCGAGATCGGCGACGGTGAACACGCCGCGCACGCCCGCCATGCGCCGCGCCGCATCCGCCCCGATCGCCTCGATCGCCGCGTGCGCGTGCGGCGAGCGGACCACGACGCCGTGCAGCGCGCCGGGCGGGGCAATGTCGTCGATGAAGCGGGCCGTGCCAGTGAGGAAGCGAGCATCCTCAAGGCGGCGTTGGCTGGCGCCTATAGGTGACATCAAAAACCAAGCCGCTCCGCCACCCCGTATTCGGTGGCGAGCTTGCGCAGCACCTCCCAAGTGGCGTCCTCGATCGGAATACCGTCGCGGCGCCGCTCCCGCTCGCGTTCATATTCGATCTCGCCGGGATAGTACACGCGCTCGAAGCCTTCGGCGGGCGGGGTGTCCTTGAGATAGGCGCCGAACTCGGCGACTTCCCGCTTGAACGTGGCAAGGTCGCGGAACGCGGCGACGTTGAACACCGCGATGAAACAGCCGTCGTTGTGCCGCCCCTGCGGGTCGATGCCGAAGCCGAGGCCGGTCAGCAGGCCGGAGAAGATCTCCACCATGGCGGCGAGGCCGTAGCCCTTGTAGCCCTCGTCACCGCCGAGCGGCAGCAGCGCCCCGCCCTGGCGCAGCTTGCGCGGGTCGGTCGTGGGCTTGCCGTCGGCGTCGATGATCCAGCCCTCGGGGATCGGCTTGCCGCGCGCGACCGCGAGCAGCACCTTCCCTGCCGCCGCGCCGGAGGTCGCCATGTCCAGGAACAGCGGACCGGCGAGGTCGGACGGCACGGCGAAGCTGATCGGATTGGTGCCGAGCCGCGCCTTGGCGCCCCCGAACGGCGCGACCTGCTTCGGGCTGCGGCCGGAATCCGCCGTGATCATCGCGATCATGCCCTCGGCCGCTGCCATCAGCGGGTAGGTCGCGAGGCGGCCGATATGGCCTTGGCGGAACACCGTCGCGGCGGCGACGTTCTGGGCGCGCGCCTTGTCGATGGTCAGGCGCATGGCGCGCTCGGTCACGACGTAGCCGAAACCCCAGTGACCATCGATAACAGTGGTGGTTGGCGTCTCGCGCACGATCGTCCATGGCGCGCCGGGGACGATGTGGCCGACCTTCACCCGCTCGATATAGCTCGGGACCATGATGATGCCGTGGCTGTCGTGGCCGGCGAGGTTGGCGGCGATCGACATGCGCGCCACCGTCGCCGCCTCGTCCTCGGGCGTGCCGGCGCCGATCAGCAGCGCCTTGGCGATCTCAGTCAGGTGGTCCGGCGTCACGACGGGCATGTGCGGTCCTCCCATGGCCGGAGGGAGTTTCGGGCGCTGGGTCGCGAATGGGAAGAGAGATTTCCAGGCAGGGGCCGAACCAGCCTAGCGACGCCCGCCAACGTCCGGATCGGCACCGAATGGCGATGTGCGTCGAGGCTTGCGCGTGAGCCAGAGCGCAAGCCAGCCGAACACGGAAAGGCCAATTCCAGCGAGTGGGACGATCAGCCAATACGTCTCGAACGTCATACGCGAAGCTTCCCGAGAATCACCTGAGCCATAGCGATAAGGTCAGCGCCTAGTGCGCACCATGTCACGATATGGTGCCAGTCTCCAACGGTGCCATTGACCAGCGGAGCCCAATTCCTGCCAGGACAGACCCAACACCTAAATTCGTCAACGCAGTAGCGGCTAGCTGGATGCGAGCATTGTGAACGAGGTGCATGATCAGTGGTGGGCCTTCTCGGACTTGGGGGTGAGCTGCCGCAAGGCTAAGCTGATGCCGGAAACAGGGGAGGGGACGATGACCAAGGGATACATTCTGGCCGAGGTCGAGGTCACGGACGCCAAGCTGTTCGAGGAGTACCGGGCGCAGGTTGCCGCGACGCTCCGGCCATTCGG
>DATFDN010000390.1:0-3665 GCA_035252035.1 Acetobacteraceae bacterium
CCCTGTCCGCCCCTGACCAAGCGCCCGCGCAAGCTGAGCGTGACCGAGATCGAGACTTGGCTCCGCGACCCCTACGCGATCTATGCCCGCCACATCCTGGGCCTCAAGGCGCTGACGCCGCTGGAGGAGGACACCGACGCCGCCGATTACGGCTCCCTGGTCCACGAGGGATTGCGCCGCTTCCTCCAGGAGGTCGGCACGGCCTGGCCGGACGAGGCGCCCGCGCGGCTGCGCCACCACCTGCTCGCCGCCATGGCGGAGTCCCGCTTGCGCGAGGCGCTCGGCAATTGGTGGGCGCCGCGGCTGGAGCGGATCGCCGGCTGGGTCGCGGCGGTCGAGGAGGAACGCCGCGCCACCATGGGTCTGCGCGCCGTCTCGGCGGAGGTGAAGGGGAGCTGGGAGATCATGCGCCCCGGCGGGCGGTTCACCCTGACCGGCCGCGCCGACCGGATCGAGCGCCGCGCCGACGGGCGGCTTGCCATCCTCGACTACAAGACGGGAACGCCGCCCAGCCAAGCGGATGCCGAGTCGGGTCTCGCGCCGCAGCTCCCGCTTGAGGCGGCGATGGTCATGGCGGGCGCGTTCGGGCCGGATCTGACGGGCGAGATCGCGGAACTGGTCTATTGGCACATCACCGGCGGATTCGAGCCGGGCAAGATCCACAGGCTGTTCAAGAGCGACCCCGCCGTGATCGCCGAGAAGGCCCGCGCGGCGGAGCGGGCGCTTGGCGCCTTGATCGACGCGTTCGATGATCCAGCGCGCTGCTATCTCTCCCAGCCGCACCCCGGCCGCGTGCCGCGCTTCTCCGATTACGCCCAGCTCGCGCGGGTCGCGGAGTGGGCGGCGGCGGCCGACGGGGAGGCGCAATGAGCCAGCTTGCCCGCGACCGCGCCAACGCGGCGCAGCGCCTTGGGTCCGATCCGGCCGTCTCCGCCTTCGTCGGCGCCTCCGCCGGCTCGGGCAAGACAAAGCTGCTGACCGATCGCCTGCTGCGGCTGATGCTGGGCGGGGCGCCGCCGGAGCGCATCCAGTGCCTGACCTTCACCAAGGCGGCGGCGGCCGAGATGGCGGTGCGCCTACAACGCACCCTCGGGCGCTGGGTCGCGCTCGATGATTCGGCGCTGGGCGCGGAGCTGCAAGCCCTGATGGTCGCGCCCACCGAGGAGACGCGGTTGCGGGCGCGCGCCCTGTTCGCGACGGTGCTCGACCTGCCGGGTGGAATGCGGATCGGCACTATCCATGCGTTCTGCCAAGGGTTGCTGCGGCGGTTCCCGCTGGAGGCCGCGCTGTCGCCGCATTTCTCGGTTGCCGATGAGGTCGCGGCGGCGGATGCGCTGCACGCGGCGCGGGAGGATATGCTCGGGGCCGCGCACGCGGATGGGGTGCGCGCCGCGCTGGACCGCCTGGCCGGGCTTGCCAGTGCTGGGCAGTTTCACGGCCTGGCCGCGACGCTGCTTGGCCATCGCGAACGCCTGGCCGCTCTCCAGGCCCTTGGCGACAGGCTCGCGGACGCGCAGCGCCGCGCCTTGGGTCTGGCCCACGCGCGCCCCGAGGACGTGCTGGACGCCGCCGTGACGTGGCAGGAGGCCGGTGCGCTGCGCGCCGCCGCCGCGCTTGTCGCCGAGAAAGCCTCGTCCGCCTGCCAGGAGAGGGCCAAGCGGATTCTGGATTGGCTTGACTGTTCGCCGCAGGCGCGGCGCGTGTCCTGGCCAGCATGGCGCGAGTTGTTCCTCACCAACACTGGCAAACCCTACGCCGCGAAGACCTTCGTCAACGACAAGCTGGCCAGCACCAACCCCGAGCTGCGCGAGGCCATGCTGGCCGAGGCAGCCCGCGTCGTCGCGATCGAGGACGCGCAGCGCGGCTGCGAGATGGCGGCGCTGTCGCACGCGTTGCTAACCCTCGCCGCGCCGGTGCTGGACGGCTACACGCGCCGCAAGGACGCGGCCGGGTTGCTCGACTACGATGACCTGGTCGGCCGCAGCTCCGCCCTGCTGGTCGATCCCGGCGCGGCCTGGGTGCTCTACAAGCTGGATGGCGGCCTCGATCATCTGCTGCTTGACGAGGCGCAGGACACGGCGCCGGTGCAGTGGCACATTGCCCACGCGCTGACCGCCGAGTTCTTCGCGGGCCTTGGCGCGGTGGAGACGACGCGCACCGTATTCGCCGTCGGCGACCGCAAGCAGTCGATCTTCTCTTTCCAGGGCGCCGACGCGGAGGCGTTCGACCACTCCTGCGCCACGCTCGGGGCGCGGGTGACGGCGGCGCGGGGACGCTGGGCGGAGCCGTCGCTGAACGTCTCGTTTCGCTCGGTCACGCCGGTGCTGGATCTGGTCGATGCCGTGTTCGCCAACCCAATTGCCGCTTCCGGGGTGTGCGAGCCGGGCAGCCTTCGCCACGAGAGCGACCGCGCGGGCCAAGCCGGCTCGGTCGAGCTCTGGCCCCTCGCGCCGCGCCCGGAGGAGCCCGAGACGCCGCCCTGGACCGTGCCAGCGCGCAACCAGGGCCTCAAGTCGGCGCCGCAAGTCTTGGCCGAGGCGTTGGCAAGCTGGATCGCCGGGCAGACTGGCGGGAACGTGAGGATCGAGAGCCGGGGCCGCGCCCTGCGGCCCGGCGATGTGATGGTGCTTGTGCGCCGGCGCAACGACTTCGCTCGCAGCCTGGTTCGCGCGCTGAAGGCGCATGGGGTGCCAGCGGCCGGGCTGGACCGGATGGCGCTGACCGATCAGCCCGCCGTGCAGGATATGCTCGCCCTCGCCGATGCGTTGCTGCTGCCGCAGGATGATCTGCAATTCGCCTGCTTCTTGACCAGCCCGCTCGGCGATTTGTCGGACGACAGCCTGATGGCGCTGGCGCTCGACCGCTCCGGTCCGCTCTGGGAGACGCTGCGCGCACGCGCCGCGGAGCGCCCGGACTGGGGGCGGGCCTGGGCGATGTTCGCGGCGCTGCTCGCGCGGGTGGATTATGCGAGCCCGCACGCGCTGTTCTCGGAGGCGCTCGGGCCGCTCGGCGGGCGGGCGCGGCTCTTCGCCCGGCTGGGCGCCGAAGCGGGCGAGCCGGTGGACGAGCTGCTGAACGCCGCGCTCGCCTACGCGCGGCAGCACCCGCCCTCGATGCAGGGCTTCCTGCACTGGCTGCGCCGCTCGGGCGCCGAGGTGAAGCGCGAGCAGGAGGCGTCCGGCGGCACGGTGCGGGTCATGACGGTGCATGGCGCCAAGGGATTGCAGGCGCCCCTCGTGATCCTGCCCGACACCACCGCCCTGCCGCCGCAGGAGACCGGCATCCTGTGGGCGCCGGACCCGCAGACCGGGATCGAGGTTCCGCTCTGGGCGCCACGCAGGGAGCTGCGCTGCAACGCCGCCGAGGCGCTGCGCGCGCGGATGCGAACGCGCGCCATGGAGGAGCACAACCGGCTTCTCTACGTCGCCCTGACCCGCGCCGAGGACCGGCTCGTGGTCTGCGGCTGGGAGCCGAGCAAGGACGTGCCGCCCGAAAGCTGGTACGCGCTGGTGCGCGAGGGCTTCGCCGCACTCGGCGCGGAGCCCGCCGAGTGCCCCTTCTGGCAGGGACAGGCGTTGCGTTACCGGCGGGAGCAGACCGCCCCGCCCGATCGGGTCGATCGGATCGCCGAGGCCGAGGCCGCGCTGCCCCTGCCGGCCTGGGCA
>DATFDN010000391.1:0-12859 GCA_035252035.1 Acetobacteraceae bacterium
GCACGGGCGCCGAGATCGCGGCGGCGGCGGCCGAGATCCGGGAGGCCGGCGGGAGCGCCGAGGCGCTGGTCCTGGACATCACCGATCTCGGCGCCGTCGCCGCTGCATTGGAGGAACGGCCGGCGTTCCACGTCCTGGTCAACAATGCCGGCACCAACCGCCCGCGCCCGTTCCTTGAGGTCGGCGTGGCGGATTACGACGCGATCATGGGCCTGAACGTGCGGGCGGCGTTCTTCACCGCGCAGGCGGCCGCGCGGCGCATGGTGGCCGAGGGCGTGCCCGGCTCGATCATCCACATCTCCTCGCAGATGGGCCACGTCGGCGGACGGAATCGCACCGTCTATTGCGCCTCGAAGCACGCGCTGGAGGGGCTGGCCAAAGCCATGGCGATCGACCTCGCCCCGCACGGCATCCGCGTGAACACGATCGGGCCGACCTTCATCGACACCCCGCTCACACGCCCATTCTGGACCGATGCCGCGTTCCACGCCGATGTGCTGGAGCGAATCAAACTCGGCCGCCTCGGCCGGGTTGAAGATCTGATGGGCGCGGTCGTCTATCTCGCCTCCGACGCCGCTTCGCTGGTGACGGGCACCGCGTTGCTGGTGGATGGCGGCTGGACGGCCGAATAGAGAGGGTTGGTCATGATTCGCGCGCTGAAGAAAGGCTTGTCCGAAGCCGAGACATCCGAGGCCGATCGCAAGGTCCGCGCCACCGTCGAGAGTATCCTGGCCGATGTCGCCGCGCGCGGCGACAAGGCGGTGCGCGAACTGTCGGCGCGCTTCGACAAATGGGAGCCGCACGCCTTCCGCCTCTCGCAGTTCGAGATCGAGGCCCTGATCGCCTCCCTGCCCGATCAGGTCATCGAGGACATACGCTTCGCCCAGGCCCAGGTGCGGCGCTTCGCCGAGGCGCAGCGTGCCGCGTTGCGCGACATCGAGGTGGAGACGCTGCCCGGCGTGCGGCTCGGCCACAAGAACATCCCCGTGAACAGCGTCGGCTGCTACGTCCCCGGCGGGCGCTATCCGATGGTGGCCTCGGCGCATATGAGCGTGCTGACCGCCAAGGTTGCCGGTGTGAAGCGCATCATCGCCTGCACCCCGCCGCTGAACGGCGCCCCGCCCGCCGCGACGGTCGCGGCGATGGCGATGGGCGGCGCCGACGAGATTCATATCCTGGGCGGCGTGCAGGCCATCGCGGCGATGGGCCTCGGCACCGAATTGATCGCCGCCGTGGACATGCTGGTGGGTCCGGGGAACGCCTATGTGGCGGAGGCGAAGCGCCAGTTGTTCGGCCGCGTCGGCATCGACCTGCTCGCCGGCCCGACCGAGACGCTGATCATCGCCGACGACACCGCCGATGTGGAGATGTGCGCCACCGACCTGCTCGGCCAAGCCGAGCACGGCCCGACCTCGCCCGCCATCCTCCTCACCACATCGCGCCGGATCGCGGAGGGCATCGAAGCCGAGATCGCCCGCCAACTCGCCATCCTTCCCACCGCCGATGTCGCGGCGGTCGCGTGGCGCGACCACGGCCAGGTGATCCTGTGCGACACGGACGAGGAGATGCTCGGGGAAGCCGACCGCATCGCCTCCGAGCACGTGCAGGTGCTGACCCGCGAGCCCCGCTGGTTCCTGGAGCGGATGACGAACTACGGCGCGCTGTTCCTCGGCAAGGAAACCAATGTCGCGTACGGCGACAAGGTGATCGGCACTAACCACACGCTGCCCACCAGGCGCGCGGCCCGCTACACGGGCGGGCTGTGGGTGGGCAAGTTCCTCAAGACGGTCACGTACCAGGAAGTGAGCGCCGAGGCGACGGCGATGATCGGCGAGTACTGCGCGCGTCTCTGCGCCATAGAGAATTTCGCCGCTCACAAGGAACAGGCCGATCTCCGCGTCCGCCGCTATGGCGGCCGGAACGCGGCCTGATCCCGGTCCTACGCCGTTTGCAACTGATCCGCTGCCCGGCTGGCCCGGCCTGTCACCCTGCGGAATGCCGCCAGCCGGCTTGAGGCTTGCGCCGCCAAGGTTCCCTCGCTCAGCAGCGCCGCGCGGGCATGGGCGGCCAGATCCCTCCGAAGCCGGGCATGGCGGATCAGATGATCGAGCGCCTCGATCCAGGCCGCCTCGGTATTGGCGATCAACCTGCCGCCCCCGGCCTCGGCGAGCGATCCGCGATAGGCGGGCACGTCGGAGGCAAGCACCGCCGCGCCCAGCGCGGCATAGTCGAGCGCCTTGACGGCCGACTTGGCGCGATTGAATTCGGTGTCCACCAGCGGGGCGACGCCGAGATCCCAGGCCGGCATCTGCGTGATCCAGTTGACGAATCCCGGATAGGACTGCCCCGCTACCCCCTCTGGGGCGATCCGGTTCACCCAAGGCGGCACGTCGTCGCGCGCGGTGACGCCGATCATGTCGAACTGGACGCGGGCGCCGTGGCGCGCGTGCAGCCGGGCCAGCGCCGGCGCGATCAGCGCGAAGTCGCCGTCATGCGTTGCCGTGCCCATGAACAGGATTCGCACCGGCCCTTGGCGCAGGCGCGGCGGCGCCTGCCCGTCCGGGAACCACAGGCGTTCATCGAGTCCATTGGGCACCACCTGCGCATCACGCCTTGCATCCGCGAGGCGGTGGGCAAGTTCTGGCGTGGAAACCCAGACGGCATCCGCGCGCGCCAGCAACCGCCGCACCACCGGGAGCTGCTCGCGCAACCTCGCCGCGTCAGCATGGCCGGGCGGAGGACGCAGCAGGTCATCATCCAGGTCATAGACCAGCGCCATGCCGCTCGCCGCGCAGTGCCGGGCCAGCGCCTCGGCGCGCTCCAGGTCCGGGATGGCGTGGCGCTGGGTCAGCAGGATGTCGCCGCGCAGGTCGAGCGCCTCCTCCGGCCGCGCCACCGTGACCCGCAAGCCCGAGGCTGCCAGCGGATGGTGCAACGGTTGCAGGAGGCGGATATAGCCGCAGGGCGTGGGCACGCCGGTCGTCTCGTACCGTTCAGGCACGACGATGACGCTGATGGAACTGTGATGGGGGCGCATATGCCGCGGCTCGGCGCGAGACTCCCCCTCCCCTTGCGGGAGGGGGCTGGGGGGAGGGGGCGAGCGATCGTCTCCGCCGATCAGATACTCGTTGCCATAGAAATCGCCGATAGCCGGACGTGGCTCCGCCCCGTTGCTCTCCCCCGCCATGATCGCCGCCCGCGCCTCCGCGAACGCGGCCCGCCAGGCGGCGGCCGGCGCGTCGGGATCGACCAGCCAGGTCATGGGGCGGCCCTCCAATCGCTCGGGGAAGGCGCCGATGCGGGCCGCCACGATCGGCAGCCCCGCCGCGATCGCGGCGGAGAGCGTGTAGCTCCAGGTCTCCGGCCATTGCGCCGAAAACCACGCGACATGCGCGCGCGCCTTGGCCAGCAGGCGCGGCAGCGCCTCGTCCTGGTAGCGTCCGCTCACCTTGAGCCGCCGCCGCAGGGGACGGGGCAGCTTTCGTTCGGGATATCCGATCAGGCGCAACGCGATCTCGGCGGCGTCCGTCGCCTCGGCCAGGGCGAGCACGCTCGCCTCGCCCTTCTGCGCGGCCAGCACGCCCAGGAGAACGACGCGGAGCGGCTCGTCGGCCCGCAAGGGCGGCGCGCGCACCGCCCAAGGCTCGGAGGACGCCGGTTCGTGCGGCGCCAGCACCGCATTCGCGCCCCAGCCGAAGCGGGCCATGCGCTGGCGCGCATCCTCGCTCGGGCACAGCACGCGCGCGGCCTCGCGCGGCAGCCAGGCGAGGCTCGCCCGCCAGTGCAGGATCTCCCGCGCGCCATGGCTTGGGCGATTGGCGATGCAAGCATTGCAGCCGGCCTGATCCGGCTCGCCGCAATACTGCCCGTCCAATTGCGGCAACAGGTTCACCTGCGGGCAGATCAGGAGCCAATCATGCACCGTCAGGTCGAAGGGCACGCCGAGGCCGCGGATCAGCCGGCGGAGGTCGAGATCGAGCCCCATCACATGATGCACATGCACCCGCGCAACGCCGGCCGAGGCGAGCACGCGGATGAGCGAATCGACGCGCTCGGCCGGGATCGCGGCGGCCCCGTGATCGGACAGGGACGGCGCGGAGATCAAGGCGCCCCGCTCGGAGGGCTGGAGCAGGAGCACGTTGGCCTTGCCACGCAAGCGCTCGGTCAGGATCTCGACATGACGCCGCACGCCGCCGCCGAGCGCGTGGGAGACGAACAGGATCACCGGCAGTCCGGCGCGGCGGTACAGTTGGGCGGTCAGCGCGAAGCGGGCCGGCTCGGCGGGTCCGCGCAGGACGTGCCGCTCGACCATCCTTGGAAACTCCGGCCAGCGCGCGGCGAGCGCCGCCTCTCCCTCGGCGCGCGCCTGGTTGGCGCCCCGGCCGAAGCTCACTTCGGCCTCATGATGAACATACGTGTCGCAGGCGAGCATATGGTGCCAGCCGCGCGCGGCGGCGCGCAGGCAGAAATCGCATTCCTCGCCGTAGCCGCGGCCGAACGTCCCGGCATCGAACGCCCCCACCTCGTCCAGCGCCGCGCGCCGGACGTACATGCAGAACCCGACCGTGGTGGGCACGCGCACGCGCCGCCCTGCGTTCGCCGCCCGCGCCGCCGCGTCGATCGCCTCGGCCCCCAGCCCGAACGCGGGCGGGCCTCCGGCGATGCTGGGATAGCTGCAAATCGTCGCGTTGTTCGACCACGGGGAGACAGAGGCGATCCGATCCTCCGCATAGGCGTGCCCCGCGAGACGGGAGAGCCAGCCCGCCGGCACCTCGGTGTCGCTGTTCAGCAGCGCGACATCGGCGCGTCCCGCCTCCGCGATGGCGCGGTTGACCGAGGCGACGAATCCCACGTTGCGCGCATTGCGCAGCAGCGTGACGCGCCCGCGCCGGGCCTGCCCGGCGAGCCAGGCCGAGAGCGCGGGCTCGGGCGAGGCGTCGTCCACGACGATCACCCGCCCCGGCGGCCGGTCGGGATCGGCCAGCACGGAGGCGATGCAGCGCCGCGTCTCCGCGAGGCCGCGATAGCATGGAATGACGACATCGACCCGCACCCCCTCGGGACAGGGCGGCACGGGTTGGGTCGAGGGCAGGAACGCCGCCTCGTCGAACACGGGTTCGGTGACGAAGCCGAGCCCGCGCCCGATGAGCATGTGGAACAGCAGTGGATTCGTCGCCGCCTGCGGGTGGCGCTCCACATAGAAGGCGGCATCGAAGCGCGGATGCGGGTTGCGCAACTCGGCGGCGCCCGTGCGGAGATAGTGCAGCAACGGGTCCATCCCGGATGCCGCGACGTCCTGGTTATGCTCGCGGTACCAGGCGCCATCAAAGAACGGGTTCGGGTTGCGGCCCTCGTTCAGGCCGTGCAGCGCATAGTGCTCCAGCGGATCGAGGCGGGTGTTCGCGAGATCCGGGTATTCCTTCACGTAAAAGGCGGGGTCGAAGAGCGGGCGTAGTTGCTCGGCGAGGCTCTTGACGGAAGCGGTCTTTGTCCGCTGAGGAGCGCGCATGTCGAACGATTACCCCGAACGAAGCCGAGCTATGCCTGCCGTTCCAGATACCGGATGTCGGATTCCTGGATGGAGAAACCCGCTTTCCACGATTCGAGGCCGTCGTAGGAGTGCTGCGCGCCGCGAATTTCCGTGTAGTCCAGATTCCTGTGGGTCGCGATGAACCAGAAGAACGTGTCGGGGAAAGCGGCGGGAACCAGCAGCGTGACCTTCGTTCCCGGCTTGCAGAAGACGATGTTCGTCATCGCCGCCCCGGCAACCCCAACCACGTGTTCCGCCCCACGGAAGGCGGAGATTTGCTGCTCAAGGCTCATGCCTCCAGGCTCGACCTCCTGATATCCGATAGCGGACAGACGCCTGCAAATCTCCTCCTCGTTGGAGAGCGTCCGGCCTTGCTGCCATCCAGGAACACGCTTGATGAAGATCCGCCTCTGGCTTCCCTCCGGGACAAGATGCGCCATGCTTTCGACGATTTGCACCGCGAGCGGAGACATGTAGCGTCCATGCTCCGTCAACCCCTTGAAGAACACCAGCTCTTCGAGTTGTATGGGCGCGCGGTAATCGACCATCAACAGCCGGTTGAGGTCGAATTTCAGCAACCTGAACGACCGGAGCACGACATCCTCGGTAGGCGGGGACACCCGATGCAGCAGGTAGAGGGGATCCCTGTCGCCGAACAGAATCCTGCCGATGAACGCCAAGGGCAGCATCTCCAGAAGGAAATGCCCGTAATTGTTCGGGGCACGCTTCTTCGCCAGGATCGAAAGCCCCGGGTAGCGTAGCAGCGTGCCGGCTTGGACCCTGCCGGAAATGTCCTGCATCGCCCGGCGCACTTCGTCTGGAATGCTGTAGTCCACGCAGTTGGAGACAAACTGGCCTCGGCCGTCGAACACCAGCTCTTCATCAACGACGAACGCGTTCTTGAGGCGATAGATTTCGAGCGCGCCTTGCGGAAAGTCACCTTTCCTCCAGATCGTCTCCATCGCGGCCCGTGCCACGGGCGCGATCAGCTCCGGATTGATGATCCGCGGATACGGCGCGGCGAAGGCCGGCAGCTCCATGGTTTCGTCCGGCGGGAGCACGACGTGTGCGCTGGCACTCGGAAGCATGGCAGTATCCGTCATCGCCTCGTCGTCAGCCGGCTAGCCGCGCAGCTTGATGATAGCCGTCCGCCGCGCGAAGGTGATGAACTCCAGCCGCCGCGCATAGGACCGAATGAAGGCGTCCTGCTCCCTGCCGATGTCGATGACGGCGTCGCCGACCATGTAATCCGTCATCCTCTGTAGGTACTGGGCCGCCGACTCCGCCGCGCCATGCTGGTACTGAGCGACATACGAGCCATAGCTGGTATCGAGATCCTCCAGGATGTAGAAGCGGCCGGGCTTCACGAAGGGAAACAAATACCGGAACGACGTGATCTGGTGATCCCAGAAGTGGGAACCATCGTCGAGGACGAGGTCGAACGGCCCGTGCGTCGTGGCGACCCGCACGAGATCCGCCACGTTCCCCTGATCGGCGATCTCCACGCGCACGCGGTCTGTTTCGAATTGCTTCGCCGATGGATCAAGGTCGATCGCGGCGATCCGGCCCTCCCTGAAATACTCCGCCCACATCGCCAGCGACTCGCCGCGCAGGACGCCGATCTCCAGGACCGATACGTGGTTGAACCGCATCGGCCGGAGGAACGCCTCGTACAGTCTTAAAAAATCATGATGGTTCGACGACTTATCCGTACCAGCTCTCAATCCGATGGCATCAAGCGATAATTGTTCCGACATCAGTCCGCTCGGCTCGACCCCTCTCACCCTACCGGGACACGGCTCAGGCGGCAACACGCCGGGCAGGCGCGCTGGCGTCAATCACCTCACCGAATCGTCTGCATCCGCCGCAACATGTCGGCCGAAAGCAGGCCGCCCGTTCCGTTGCCGGTCCCGTTCGTCGCCTGCGGCCCGGCGGATTGCCGTCCGGACTGCTGAACGGCCGCGCCCAGGTGCTGTCCGAATGTCACCGGGCCGCGTGGGTGGGTGCCAGTCCCGTGGCCGAGGCCATGCAGGGCGTGCGAGATGGCGGCAGCGGAGATGCTCATGGTCGGTCTCCTGATTACGGAGCCGACCGATGCACGCGCCGTGCCACGCCCTGCACACCGCTGCACACCGCACCGCGCATGCAGCCCGGCATCTCCGGCCCGGCAGCCCTTGCCTACCCCGCCGGCCACAGCCAGGCGGCGCCGCGCACCCCGGAGGAATCCCCGTGCCGGTTGCGCAGCAGCTTCACGTCCACCGTGTCGCTGAACACGTAGCGCCGCATCAGGACCGGCACATCCACGTACAGATGCTCCATGTTCGACAGCCCGCCGCCGAGCACGATCACGTCGGGGTCGAGGATGTCCGCGATAACGGAGAGTCCCCGCGCCAGGCGGTCGGCGTGGCGGGCCAGCGCCTCTTGCGCGCGCACGTCGCCGGCGACGGCGCGGGCCGGGATTTGGCTCGCGTCGTGCGCGCCCGGCCCGTCGCAATCGCGCGCCAGCGAGGGGCCTGCGATGAAGGTCTCCAGGCAGAGATCGTGTCCGCACCAGCAGCGCGGGCCTGGAAGCTCCTCGGGGCGCGGCCAGGGCAGCGGCGTGTGGCCCCATTCCCCGGCGATCCGGTGCGGGCCGCCATGCACCCCCCCGTTCACCACCAGCCCGCCGCCCACGCCCGTGCCAAGGATGACCCCGAACACCACGCCATAACCCGCCCCGGCGCCGTCGCTCGCCTCGCTCAGCGCGAAACAGTTGGCGTCGTTGTCAACCCGCACCTCGCGGCCGAGCTTGGCGCTGATATCGACGTCGAACGTATGGCCGTTGAGCGCGATGGAGTTGGCGTTCTTCACCTTGCCGGTGGCCGGGCTGACCACGCCGGGGATGCCGATGCCCACCGTCGCGCTCTCGCCGATCTCCGCCTCGGCGTCGCGCACCAGGTCCGCGATGGCGTCCAGGGTCGCGGCGTAGCCGGGCGGGGTGGGAATGCGCTGCCGGTGCCGCTCGCTGCCATCGGGGGCGAGCACGGCGACCTCGATCTTCGTGCCGCCCAGGTCGATGCCGATGCGATGACGTGCCATGCGCGCACAATGCCGATCCCCTGCCGCTTGCTCAAGATGCCAGGCTCGCGCCAGGATGGCGCATGACAGAGCGCCTGCTCGACGTGAAAGACTTGAAGTGCCCGCTGCCGGTTTTGCGCGCCAACCGCGAGCTGCGCGGCATGGCGTCGGGCGAGCGGCTGCGGGTTCTGGCCACCGACCGCGCGGCGGTCTCCGATTTCCAGGCTTATTGCCGGGAGACCGGGCACGCGCTGCTCGCCTTTAGCGAGGAGGCGGGGGTGTTCAGTTTCCTGATCCGCCGCCGCGCAGACGATCCGGCTCCGCCCGGGGAAGAAGGTTCGTCATGACGGTTGCCCTCATCACCCACCCGGCCTGCCTCGATCACGACGCCGGACCGTGGCATCCGGAATGCCCTGACCGGCTGCGCGCCGTGCTCGCCGCGCTCGGGGACGCGTCCTTCAAGCCCTTGCTCCGGCAGGAGGCGCCGGAGGCGGACGAGGCGGCGTTGCTGCGCGCCCATTCCGCCGCGCATGTCCGCTCGATTCTGGCGATCCGGCCGCAGCCTGGCCGGACGGTGCAGCTTGATCCCGACACGGCGATGTGCGCGGGCAGCGCCGACGCGGCGCTGCGCGCGGCCGGCGGGGCGATGTTGGCCGTCGATGCCGTCATGGAGGGCTGGGCGCGCGCCGCCTTCGCCGCCGTCCGCCCGCCGGGCCATCACGCCGAGCCAGGGCAAGCGATGGGGTTCTGCCTGTTCAACAACGCCGCCATCGCCGCGCATCACGCGCGCGCGCGCTGGGGCCTGCGGCGAATCGCGGTGGTCGATTTCGACGTTCATCACGGCAACGGCACGCAGACGATGTTCGGCCCCGATCCGGCGCTGTTCTACGCCTCCTCGCACCAGAGCCCGTGCTACCCAGGCACCGGCGCGCGCGCGGAGCGCGGCTGCGCGGGCAACATCGTCAACGTCCCGCTGCGCCCCGGCAGCGGCTCTGCCTCGTTCCGTGCCGCGTGGGAGGACGAGATCCTGCCCGCGCTCGACGCGTTCGCCCCGGAGCTGCTGATCGTCTCGGCCGGGTTCGACGCGCACAAGGCCGATCCACTGGCACAGCTTCGGCTGGAAACCGAGGATTTCGCCTGGATCACGCGCAAGCTGGCCGCCTGCGCCCAGCGCCACACCGGCGGGCGCATCGTCTCGCTGCTTGAAGGCGGCTACGACCTCGACGCTTTGGCGGCCTCGACGGCCGTGCATGTTCGCGAGTTCATGCGGGGTTGAATTTACGCAGCGAATTAACATTGCACTTCCGCATAGTTTGCGCTAGGAATATGTTCCGCAAAATGCTGGAACATTGCGATGGCGCAGACACATTCCTGGGAAACCCAAAACCGCGATGACCACGGCCGCTGGGCTCCCGGTCCAGGGCTCGCCACGCGCGAGAACGAGGAGAGGCTGGGCGCGATTATCGAGAGCGAAGCCGGCGGAAAAGGTGAAGCCGCGATGACGGCCGTGGGTTACACTGTGCTGAATCGGATGCGAAGGCGTGGTGCAACGCGGGTGGCCGATATCCAGCGGCACCACCCGTTTGCAGAATTCACGAAAGCGGGTGTGGTCAGCCAGCGCATCGCCCATGGAATCCTTACGGGCGCGATACCTGACCCGACCCAGGGCGCGACGCATTTCTACACACCGGAGCGGATGCCGAAGGAGGGCCGCCTGACGAGCGGGCTTGATGTGGGGGGCGGTCTGGAAACTGTCGAGGGCGTCAAGGAACACGGTGTTCCAGTCAGGAACTTCCGCCCCTCTTGGACCAAGACATACACGCAGCGCGTTGTGCGCGACGTGCCGGAGAATGTTTTCAAGTTCTATGCGGCGCCTGCCCAAGAGCACATTCCATGACATCGACCCGCGCGCTCATGCGGCTGAGCGGTGCGCTTTTGCTCGCCGTGCTCGTGAGCGGCACCGCTGCTACATCATCCGCACAACAGGCGAGTGCGCCCAATCGAACCGAGTCTAGTAGTGACGTATTGGTCGCTCCAAAAGATTGCCAATCACTACAATGCACCACGAAACGGCAAGTCTATGACGCATTCGACATCATACTTGACCGCAATACACCCAACCTGGGTGCCTATCTTCACCCTGAGCGGTTCAATCCCCGGAAGTTCCTCGCCGACCACGAGCGGGGCCTGCGGCGCCTCCTCAATGCCAACCGAGTGCGATGGCCCTTGTTCTGCGAGGATGTCACGCAGGTGGCAGCCCATTACAACGAACGTGACTATGAGTGGGGCTACGTGGCGGTGGAGTTGGCAGGACGCTTGAGCAGCTCCTCGCTCGATTGTGCGGCCCAGGTCATCGAAATTTTTCCCTCGGTCCCGGAGGTGGAATCCATGCTGGCCAAAGCGGCCGAGGATTGCCACCGCGACCGCCATCCCGGCTGCAAATATATCGATCGCGCCATCACCACCCGGAACGCGCGTCTCGCACCCTGATCCGGACGGGGCCGATCGCAGCACGCCAGTACCGGGGATTATGGAAGCGTGAAACGCATCCCTGCGGTTGTCATCGCGAGGCGCGTAGCGCCGTGGCGATCCAGGCCCACCCGCGCCGGGCCACCCGCCTGGATCGCCACGCCCCCAATCGCCACGCCCCCAATCGCCACGCCCCCAAGAGATGGCTTGCCATGACGATCTCCTGAGTACTCGGACATGGACGCCGGCCAGTGCCGCCGATACGACCGTCACGCCAAATAAAGTGAACAACTCTTAAAAATCGTTTCAGCTAGCCTTCAATAGCGGCCAAAAAGCTTTCCGCCACCGCCTAAATGAGACGGGCCGCGCAAGAATTGTCAAACGGGAGAAAACTGTGCCCACTTTCCGGTTCACGACGCTCGATGTTCCTGGCGCTCAGGGGGGCACCGTCATCCAGGGCATCAACGACCGGGGGCAACTGGTCGGGGAATACACTGTCGCGAACTTCTCCGGCCCCGGCCCGGTGACGGGAGATCCCTATCCGCAAGCCTTCGTGGACACGGGCGGAACCATCACGACGATCGGACCGGGTGGCCTGCCGTACGGGCAGAACTCGTTCGCCACGGGCATCAACAACCGCGGGCAGATCGTGGGGCACTCAGGCCACTACGAAACCACGGCGCGCGGCTTCCTTTACCAGAACGGCCAGTTCACCCAAATCGACGCGCCGGGCAACACCGCGTTCACGACGGCGTACGGGATCAACGACTTCGGCCAAGTCGTCGGCGCCTACCTGCCGTTCGCGTCCCTCGGCGGGCGGGAAAGCGGCTTCGTCTGGACGAGCAATGGGACGTTCCAAACCATCGCCTACCCCGGCGCGGCGGGCACCGAGGCCCACGGGATCAATAACCGTGGGTGGATCGTTGGCGATTACGTCCCGAGCGGCGGCGGCAACAACCACGGCTTCCTGGACGTGAATGGTCACTTTCAGACCATCGACGTTCCCGGCGCGGTCTCCACGGTCGCGGAAGGGGTCAACAATGTCGGCGAGATCGTCGGAACCTTCTACGACGGCAGCCACTCGCACGGCTTCGTCGATCTCGGGGGAAGGTTCGACATCATCGACGTGCCGGGGGCGACGGACACCTTCGTTCACGGCGTCAATGACTTCGGGCAGCTCGTGGGGGCGTTCCAGACCAGCGCGAGCGCTCCTTTCAATGGGTTTGTCGCCACACCCTCCGGAGGGGGATTGGGCGTGCTGGCGCATGTCGTCTCCCAGGCGCAAGCGCTCGCGTCGGACCTGGTGCCGCGAATAGCCGGCAGCAACGCTATCCCGCCAGTCTCCGCTCCCGGCAATCTTGGCTCACTGTTCGACCCCACGCCGCCGAACGCCACCGCCGCGCCGTTCCCCTTTGGCACGTAGTCCCGCCCCCCGCGCCGTGTCGGCGCGGGTGGCCGATTGACGCGCCCCCTCCATGCGCCGACTCTGTCCCCACGCATGGAGGGGACGGCATGGCGCGGCGCTACCGAATCGCGGTGATACCCGGCGATGGCATCGGCAAGGAGACGGTGCCGGAATCGCTCAAGGTGTTGGACGCGGCGTCGCGCCGCTTCGGCTTCGCGCTCGACCTCTCCCACTACGACTGGTCCTGCGAGACCTACAAGCAAACCGGCGCGATGATGCCGCCCGACGGGATGGCGCGGCTGGCCGAGGCGGATTCGATCCTGCTCGGCGCCGTGGGCTGGCCGGACGTGCCCGACCATGTCTCGCTCTGGGGCCTGCTCATCCCGATCCGGCGCGGC
>DATFDN010000392.1:0-2535 GCA_035252035.1 Acetobacteraceae bacterium
GACCACCGCCGCCTCGGAGGCGGCCCCTATGGCGAGCGCGCCGGCGGTCGCGACGGACACCAGCATCTCGATCGAGAACGGCGAGCCGTTGCGTGCCGCCGCGAGCGCGCGCCGCCCGTAGAAGGCCAGGCCGAGGACGGCCGCGGGCCACGACGGCCATGCGCCCAGATCGGGCAGGAGGTGCTCGACGGCGAGGCCGGCGAGGAACAGCGCGCCGATCGCCAGCAGCGCCTTGCGGCTGCGCCAGGGCGAGGGAGTGGCTTCCACAGTGTCGCCGCCGATCGGCAGCTCCTCCGTCCGGCTTGTCCCGGATGCGGCGAGGTCGGCCGCAGTGGGCAGGGGCGAGACGCCGTAGCCGAGGTCGGTGATCCGCTGCTCGAGCACCGCGCGGGACGTCGCCTGCTCATCCAGCGCGAGGTCGAGCACCTGGCTGTGATAGTTCACGCGCACGTCCGCCGCACCGGGCAGGCGCGCCAGGGCGGTCTCGATCTTGCCCGCGCAGCTCGGGCAATCCATGCCCCGTACCCGGTAGCGCAGCGCCGTCGCGGCACCGGCCCGCTCGATCATGTCCATGGCGCGTCCCATTGCTTGCTAGCCGGCCACTGGTGTCGGGGCCCAAAAGCCTTAGATGCACCCTGTGGCAACTAGAGGGTCAAGGGGCGAGATGACACGGGTCGATACCGATGGCCCGCTCACGATCGGCGCCCTCGCGCGGGCCACGGGGACGAAAGTGGAGACGATTCGCTGGTATGAGCAGGCCGGCTTGCTGCCCGCGCCACCGCGGACCAAGGGCAATTATCGCGCTTACGGCGGCGAGCACCTGCGGCGGCTCGGCTTCATCCGCAAGAGTCGCGCCCTCGGCTTCACCCTGGAGGAAGTGCGCGAACTTCTCGTGCTTGCGGATCAGCGCGATCGCCCCTGCGCGATGGTGGACCGCATCGCGCGCGCCCACCTGGCCGACGTGGAACGCAAGATCGCGGACCTGCGCGTGCTCGGGCACGAGCTGCGCCGGGTCATCGGCCAGTGTCGGCTCGGGACTATCTCGGAGTGCCGCATCATCGAGGCGCTCTCCTGGACGGGGCCGGTTTCGAGCGCAGTGGTCGGGGAGGACGCGGGGTCCGGCGAGGTTTAGCCGCTTACCATCGGGCGGGGCTGGCAAATGCGCGCCACACGGGCCTGATCGCGTGCCCGGGCGCGGGACGCTGAGAGCACCGGCAAAGAGGGGGCGGCGGCCCTTGTCGTGGAAGCCGCCTCGTCGCCCGCCCTCAGTGCCGGCGTCCGCGATGCCCTCAACCGGTGTTTATGAGACCTGTGCGCGGGAGGCTTGTTCGGCCCGGATTTCGGCCGCTCCGGTCGCCGCTGGGGCATGCTGAGCCGCGTGCGGCGCCGTAGCGTTGCTGACCCGTGCCGTCGTGGCGCGCATGGCCGCGCGGCGGGCAGAGTCCAGGCCTGGCTCACGCCGGAGCTGCCCCAAGCAGGCGTCAGCTCCGGCGCAGGTTGTAGGCGATCGCCGCCAGTCTGACCTGTAGACCGGCCTTGGCCAGGCCGTACCAGCGCATCCGGCGCAGCCCATAGGAGCGCTTGCACGTGCCGAACACCTTTTCGATCCGCGCCCGCACGCGCCGGACCTCGGCGTTGTGCGCCTCCAGCTGCGCGAGCGCTTAGGGGCCGCTGCCCCAGATACCCGTCCACACCGTATGCGGCCTGCCACCACGGCCTATGATCACCCGCTCCGCTGGCCCGCCTGAGAAGGAACTGTCAGCATAAACGTCGCCCGGCTCGGGCGGGAGCACAGCCTTCAACTCGGCCGCGTCGTGGACGTTGGCCGTGGTCACCTCCAGCCCGCGGACCAGCCCAGCCTCCTGGTCGGTCGCGATGTGGGCTTTGTAGCCGTGCACGGGCTTGCGCCGGCGGTGACCGGCCCAGCGCGCCTCGCCGTCGTGCCGGATGCTCGCCGACGCGATTAGGGTCGCGTCCACCAAGGTTCCCGTGGGCACCACGGCGCCGTGTGCATCAAGCTGGCGCGTGACCGCCTCGAACAGCGCGCGATCAAGGCCGCAGCGGACCAACTCTCTGCGGAAGCGGACGAAGGCGGTGCGCTCGGGCGTGGGCTCGTGGGCGGCAAAACCGCAGAAGCGGCGGAAGCTGGCCCGGTCGTCGAGCGCCTCGGCCAGACGCACGTCGGAGAGGTCGTGCCAGGTCGCCAGCAGGAGGGCACGGAAGAGGGCCAGAGGCGGCCAGCCCGGCTCGCCCCTAGGGGACGCCGAGATGCCCGCAAGCAGGCGGTCGATCTCGGCCCACTCCATCAATGCTGACACCTGATCCAGCGATGACGCTGCACGTCGTTGTTCACCACCGACCGCTAGCCGCTCCTGCCCGATCACACGCCGCCCCATCGCCGCCTCCGTCCCCCTCAGAACAGCAGCGAATCAGATTGCGCCGCGTCGGCTCAAGCCTCCCGCGCACAGGTCTCATCAGCTTCTGTCACGATCATCGGAGTTTCGGTCGCGATCGCGCTGCTCGTCGCGCCCACGG
>DATFDN010000393.1:0-3423 GCA_035252035.1 Acetobacteraceae bacterium
CCGCCATCGACCGTGATCGTCTGCCCGGTGACATAGGCGCTCTCGCGCCCGCACAGGAACCGGATCACGCCAGCCACGTCCTCCGGCTTGCCGAAGCGGCGCAGCGGGATCTGCGCGCGCATCTGCTCGCCGCGCGTGGCGATCACCTCTCCGGTCATGCGGGTCTCGATCAGGCCCGGCGCGATGGCGTTGACCAGGATATCGGGGGCGAAGCGGCGCGAAAGCGAGCGGGTCAGGCCGACGATGCCGCCCTTGGCCGCGCCATAGGCGACGTGATCGGGGCTGCCCCGCCGGAAGGCGATCGAGCTGGTGAGCACGATGCGCGCCGGCCCGCTGCGCTCGGCGCGCGCGGCGAAGGCGATGGCCGTGTCGTACGCGTTCGTGAGATTGGCGGCAATGGCGCGGTCCCAGATGTCATGCGCGTTCGCGTCGAGCGGATCGCGCTCGAACAGCCCAGCGAGATGCACCAGCGCGTCGATGGTGCCGCCCATCTGGTCCAGCGCCTCGGCGCAGGCGGCGGGCGTCGCGAGATCGGAGCGCCAGGCGGCAAGCCGCATCGCGCCAAGCTCCTGCCGCGCGGCGGCGAGGCCGTCGGCGTCACAATCGATCAGCAGCACATGCGCGCCCGCGTCGAGGAACGTGCGCGCCGTCGCGCGCCCGATGCCGCCGGCACCCCCGGTGATGGCGATGCGCCTTCCAGCGAAGGCCGAGCCGATGGAGGCTTGCATCTCAGGCAACCAGCGCCGCGTAGTCGAGCGTCGCCATGACCTGCATCCGGCGCATATAGCGCGGCTCGTCGGGAAGATAGTCGGCGATGGCATTGTGGACCGTGCCGATATTGTCCCACATCAGCACGTCCCCCTCGGTCCAGTGATGCGCGTGGAGGTACTCGGCGCGCTCCTGATGGCGGAACAGGAAATCGAGGATTTCGCCGCTTTCCCGCGCGTCCATTCCGTCAATATGCATGGTGTAGCCAGGATTGGCGTACAGCACCAAGCGCCCGGTGATCGGATGGCGGCGGAAGATCGGCTGCGAAACGGGCGGCTTCTTGTCGCGCTGCGCCGGGGTGAGCGGCGGGCGGGTGGAGCCGGGACGGGCGCGCATCATGTCCCAGAACTTGCTGAAGTCATGCGTCGCCGTGCGGCCCTCCAACTTGTGCTTGAGGTTGTCGGGCAGGTCGTCGTACGCGGCGTGCATGTCGCGGAACTGGGTCTGCCCGAGCGGCTTGCCATTGCGCATCGGTACGCGCCGCGCGTGCAGGATGTTGGCGAGCGCGATGTCGCGCGAATAGGACATGTCGGTATGCCAGCCCTGCCCGGCATCGGAGAGGCCAAGCGCGCGGCCCTCCGCGTCGCGCATGTTGGAGAGGATCATCACCTCCGGATGGCCGGGCGCGTGGTGCGTGTTCGCGACATTGATCTCCAGCTCGCCGAAGCGGCGCCCGAATGCCGCGAACTGCGCCACGTCGCAGCTCTGGCGGGGAAAGCACAGCACGCCATGGGCGCCGAGCGCGCGCAGGATGGCGCGGATGTCGGCGTCGGAAAGGGGATGGCTCAGGTCGATATCCTCGACGCGGGCGCCGAGAGAATGGGGGTTGGGAATGATCTGCATGGATTGCTCCCGGAACCGGAACGCCTCAGTCGCTCCGCGCCCGCTGGCGCAGCTCGAACTTCTGGATCTTGCCCGTCGATGTCTTGGGCAGCGGGCCGAAGGTGACGTGGCGGGGACATTTGTAATGGGCGAGATTGGCGCGGCACCAGGCGATGATGTCGGCGTCCGTCACCGGACCGGCATCGGGCTTGAGTTCCACGAAGGCGTGCGGCGTCTCGCCCCATCTTGGGTCCGGGTGCGCGACCACGGCAGCCTCCATCACCGCCGGATGCTTGTAGAGCGCCTCCTCCACTTCCAGCGAAGAGATGTTCTCGCCGCCCGAGATAATGACGTCCTTGGCGCGGTCCTTGATCTCCACGTAATGGTCCGGATGCATCACCGCGAGATCGCCGGTGTGGAACCATCCCCCCACGAAGGCTTCCTCGGTCGCCGTGGGATTTTTCAAATAGCCCATCATGACCGTGTTGCTGCGGATCATCAGCTCGCCCAAGGTCGCGCCATCGGCGGGCACTGGCCGCATCGTTTGGGGGTCCAGCACCGCGGCGGCTTCGAGCAGCGGATGGCCGACGCCCTGACGGGCCATGAAGGCGGCCTTCTGTTCAAGCGGCATCGCATCCAGGCCCGGCTGCCAGGCGCAGATCGCGGACGGGCCGTAGGTCTCGGTCAGGCCATAGAGATGAGTGACGGCAAAGCCCAGCTTCTCCATGCCGGCGATCACAGCCGAGGGCGGGGCGGCGCCGCCGGTCGCGACCTGCACGGTTTGCGGAAAGGCGCGGCGGGCCGAGGCGGGGGCGTGGATCAACATGCCAAGCACCACCGGGGCGCCGCACATATGGGTCACGCCATGCGCGGCGATGGACTCGAAGATGGCGGCGGGCTCCACGCGGCGCAGGCAGACATGCACGCCGCCCGCGAGCGTGACCGCCCAGGTGTAAGTCCATCCGTCGCAATGGAACATCGGCAGCGTCCAGAGATAGACGCTGCGCGGGGAGAGCTGGAAGGCGAGCGCGTTGGCGCAGGCGTTCAGGTACGCGCCGCGATGATGCAGCACGACGCCCTTGGGATTGCCCGTCGTGCCGGATGTGTAGTTGAGCGTGATCGGCTGCCACTCCGCGTCGGGCAGGCGGACCGGGTGCGCGGGATCGCCGGAGGCAACGAAGGATTCGTAATCAGCGGCGCCGATCCGCTCCCCGTCGGCGGCAAGGGGATCGTCGATGTCGATGACCAGCGGCCTCTTCTCAAGCTGCGCCAAGGCGCGGGCCACGACCGCGCTGTGCTCGCGGTCGGTGAGCAGCACCTTCGCCTCGCCATGCTCCAGGATGAAAGCGATGGCGGCGGCATCGAGGCGGGTGTTGATCGGGCACAGCACCGCGCCCAGCATGGGCACGCCGTTATGCGCCTCCAGCATCTCCGGGATGTTGGGCGCCATGATCGCGACCGTGTCGCCCTTGCCCACGCCGGCGCGCGCCAGCGCCGAGGCGAGGCGGCGGGAGCGTTCAAGGAAGGCGGCGTACGTGTAGCGCCGCTCGCCATGGATGATCGCGACCCGCTCGGGATAAACCAGGGCGGCGCGGGCCAGGAACGAAACCGGCGAGAGCGGGACATAGTTGGCATCGCGGCGATCGAGACCGGTCTCGAAGATCGACATGAGGTTCCTTGCGGGGCGAGGGGCCTTCACCTAGCGTCGCCGCTCGAAACGGCGCACGGCACAAAAGAATGGATTTGCAGCTCCGGGACAAGACCGCGCTGGTGACAGGCGCCTCCATGGGCATCGGCCGGGCGATCGCGAAAGGGCTGGCGGGGGAGGGCGCG
>DATFDN010000394.1:0-5078 GCA_035252035.1 Acetobacteraceae bacterium
CCTCCGGGCAGCGCAGGAAGGCGGTGCCCATCTGCGCCGCGCTGGCGCCGAGCGCGAGGGCGGCGGCAACGCCCCGCCCATCGGCGATGCCACCCGTCGCCACCACCGGCACGCGCACCGCGTCGGCGACCGCGGGCAGAAGCGCGAACAGCCCAACGGCTTGGCGCTCGGCATTCGCGGCCTCGAAGGCGCCACGATGCCCGCCCGCCTCCGCGCCTTGCGCCACGATCACGTCAGCCCCGGCCGCCTCGGCGGCGAGCGCCTCGGCGACCGTGGTGACGGTGGCGAACCAGGCGATGCCGCGCGCCTTCAGGGCCGCGACGAAATCCGGCGGGTAGAGTCCCATGATGGATGACACCGCCGCCGGTGCAGCCGCGAGCAGCGCCGCGCACTGCGCCGCGAAATCCGGCAGGGCGGCATCACCCGCCGCCTCTGGCACGGTGGGGCCGAAGCGGCCGAGAAAGTCGCGCACAAGCGCCTCGCGCGCGACGTCGCGCGCGGGCGGCGGGTCTGGAATCCAGAGATTGAGCTGCACGGCGCCATTGCTGGCGGCGCGGAACGTACCCACCCACTCAGCGATCGCCGTGGGTTGCAGCATGAGCGCGCCACATCCGCCCATGCCGCCGGCGTTGGCGACCGCGATCGACAGCGCGGGCGGGCAGGCGCCGGCCATCGGCGCGAGCAGGATCGGGATGCGCAGCCCAAAACGTTCGCAGAATGCCCGCGCGCGGGCGAGTGGTGCGGAATTCGCCATGCTGATCCTCATTGCGTCGGGGTTGTCGGCCAACCCAAGCGGGCGGAGACTGCGCGAAACCGGCAGGGAGGGGAACCGATGGATTTCACCGGCAAGGTCGCGCTCGTCACCGGCGGCGGCAACGGGATCGGCCGCGCCGCCGCGCTCGGCTTCGCGCGCGCCGGCGCGAAGCTTGTCGTGGTGGACCGCGACACGAAGGCGGGCGAGGCCACCGCGGGCGCGATCCGCCAACATGGGGGCGAGGCGTTGTTCGTCGCGGCCGATGTTACCAAGTCGGCCGAAGTCGCCGCCTATGTGCAAGCCACCCTGTCCGCCTGTGGCGCGATCGACTGCTTTTTCAACAACGCCGGGATCGAGGGCACGCTCGCGCCGATTGTCGAGTACGACGAGGCGCTGTTCGACCAGGTGATGGCGGTCAACGTGAAGGGCGTGTTCCTCGGCTTGCGGCATGTCCTGCCGGTGATGCTGCGCCAGGGGCGCGGCGCGGTGGTCAACACCGCGTCCGTCGCCGGGCTCGTCGCCACGCCGGGCATGTCCGCCTATGTCGCCTCGAAGCACGCGGTCATTGGGCTCACCAAGGCCGCCGCCGGGGAGGTCGCGCGGGCCGGGGTGCGCGTCAACGCGGTCTGTCCGGGGCCGATCGACACCCGCATGATCCATTCCCTGGAATCACTCATCAATCCCTCCGATCCCGCCAGCGTGTCCACGCGCTACCAATCGAACATCCCGATCGGCCGTTATGGCACCGCCGAGGAGGTGGCGAATCTCGTGCTGTTCCTGTGCTCGGACCTCGCCTCGAACATCACCGGCGCGCAGTACGTCGTGGATGGCGGGCGCACCGCCACCGGGGGCGCGGTGACGAGCGGCACTGCGGCGCGGTAGGAACATCCGATACTAGAGCGTATTCGGAGCCGTTTGAATTGCCATACAGCGAACCGTCGCCCCACCTCTCCCGCTCGCGGGAGAGGTGTGGTGGGCGCCGCGGAATTTGGATGCCTCAATGTGATCAGAAAGCGCTTTGATATCCGCAGGTCGCGCCGTTTGAACCCCTCCCGCCGGGGAGGGGACATTGCGGACCTTACTCGGCCGCTTGGCGCTGTTCGGGCGGGGACTGCCACTCCCTAGCCACGGGAAGCACCTCGGCCGCGAACAGGCGCATACTGCGCTCGCTCACCTCGAAGGGGCTGGCCCCGAAGCGGAAGCAGGAAAGGAAGCCGACGTCGCCCATCGTGGCGCGTCGCGCCTCCAGCTTGCGCAGGATCTGGTCCGGCGTGCCCCACAACTGCGCATCCACATAGGCGCGAACCACCTCCTCCAGCCCGGCGGCGCGCATCGCCTCGGCTCCGGCGCCGTACTCGGCATAGCCCTTCGTCTTGGCGAAGTGCTCGCTCAACATCTCGTAGTGATGCACGATGGAATGGAAATACATCGCGCAGTGCCGCTCCGCATTCTCGCGGGCGCGCGCCGCGTCGCTGTCGCAGACCGTCATGAGCGCGAGCAGCGGCGGCTTGGGCGTCCTGCCATGTTGCTGCTTGAACGCCGCACGGTAGGTGTCGAACTCGGCCTTGTGCGCCTCCTCGGGCTTGTAGAAGAACGACATCATCTGCGCGCCAAGCCGGGCCGCCACCTGTATGGAATCGCTGCTCATCGCCACTTGCGCCGTGCGGTCGCGGAAGCTCTTGAACGGCTTGGGCCGGAGCGGCGCGCGCGGCTGATCGAAGTAGCGGCCGTGGTGCTCCTCCATCACGCCGGTTTCGAGCGCCTCGAGGATCATTGGCGCCATCTCGTCGAAGCGGTCGCGCGCCTCATCCATGGCGATGCCGAACTGGTTGAACTCGCGGCGCGACAAGCCGCGGCCGAGACCAAGGATGAGGCGGCCGCCGGATAGCGTATCCAACAGCGCGGCCTTTTCGGCGACCCGCAGCGGCTGGATGTTCCACGGCAGGATGACGGCGCCGGTGGCAAGGCGGATGCGCCGCGTCAGCGCCGCGATGTGCGCGAGATAGACGAAGTTATCCGGACAGAACGAGTAATCCTCGAAATGGTGCTCGACGGCCCAGAGGTGATCGAAGCCGAGCTCGTCGGCAAGGACCGCTTGCCGCACCTCCTCGTCATAGACCTGTTGATCGGTGATGCCCGGCAAACCAAAGCTGGCCAGGACTTGAACCATACCGAGTTCCATGGACATCCCCCTGATTTGTATGCGTCCTCGCAGCGCATCGCCCCTGCGACGGCATGTGCCGCATGGCACACTAGGCAAGGCGCCTACATTGGTAAAGGCGGCTTGGAGCGGCGCGTTGCAATTACCATTGAAAGGACAACGAAACGCGGAACGCGAAGCGGTTCGCGTCAGCTCCAGGGCGCGGCCGCCCCGATCAGCGCCAGCCCGCGCGCGATCGCCTCGCCGTTCAGCCGCTCCGCCATGCCGCCGGCCGCCTCGATGGCGCGGGCGTAGAGCGCGGTCAGGTCGGGCGCTCCGATCACATGCACCACCGTCTCGTGCGGCAGCGGCGCCAGCGCGGACCGCACCTCATGGCCGATCAGCAGCCCCCACAGGAACGAGCCGGCGGCGCCATCGGCGAAGCGTCCGGCCTGCGCGAGCGCGCGCATCCCGAACAGGTGATGCAGCAACCCGCCCTCCTGGCCGGAGCGCGCCACCCCCGCGTCGAAGGAAGCGAGATCGCTGGCCGGGGCGTCGCGGATCGTGCGGCCTGGGAAGACCTGGCCGCGCAGGGCGGCGAATGTCTCGCCGGTCGCATGGGTCGCGAAGCTCGCGATCCGCCCGCCCTCGACGCGCGCCCAGGTGGAGTTGCTGCCCGGCACGCAGGCAAGGCCCGTGCCGCCGATCTGCGTCAGCGCGCCCATGACCAGCGCCGCCTCGCAGCGGATCACGCCGAGCGCGCCGCCCGCGTCGGCGCATGTCAGGCCCGGCATCTGCTTCACCTCCGCCCAATCGAAGGGGATGCTGCCCAGCGCGCGCGCCAGCTCGGCCGGCCCGGCGGGGCAGGGGAGGAGCGGCGCCTCCACCCAGCCGCGCGGGCCGCCCACCGGGCCGCACAACAGGACGTGGCGTTCCCCGGCCGCGAGCCATGGCCCGATCTCCTCGCGCAGCGTATCGGCGAAGCGCCCATCCTGCACATTGAGAATGCCGCGCGGCCCGTGGCGGCGGTCGCGGATGGTGCCATCCGCGGTCAGCCGATAGGCGCGGAAACTGGTGATGCCCCAATCGATGCCGATCATGCGATCCTCCGTGGCCGCGCAATCCGGTCCCGCGTCCGGGCGAGGCGCAAGCTCGATTCACTGGGAGAAAACATGGAATGACGCGCCGCCTCAAGGTGACGGAGCTGCCCATCGACAGCGTCGCAATGGCGCGGTTCCTGATCGGGCGCATCGTCGCGCGCCGCCTGGAGGGCGGGCTGGCCAGCGGCCGTATCGTCGAGACCGAGGCCTATCTGCCGGGCGATGCCGCGTGTCATGCCGTCTCCAGGCGAACGGCGCGCAATGCCTCGTTGTTCCTTTCCCCAGGACACGCCTACGTGTACCGGGCCTACGGCCGGTCGTGGATGCTGAACGTCTCAAGCGAGGTCGAGGGCGTGGGCGCCGGCGTGCTGATACGGGCGCTGGAGCCGCTGGAGGGGATCGCGCTGATGCAGCGCAACCGGCCCGGCGCGAGCCTGCGCGACCTGGCGCGCGGACCGGGCCGGCTCGCCGAGGCGCTCGCCATCGATCGCACGCTGGACGGGATCGATCTGTGCGCCGACCCGCGGCTCTGGCTCGCCTGCGATGGGGCGGCGCAGGGCGAGATCGCCGAGAGCGTGCGCATCGGCATCACCAAGGATGCCGACCGGGTGCTGCGGTTCTTCCGGCGCGGCAGCCGCTTCGTGAGCGGGCCGGGATGGCTCAATAATAGCTGAGCCGAGTGTCTGCCTCGGAACTCGATGCAAAAATTGCAACGAGATCGAAACGAGAAGCTTGCACGGCAGCGAGGGTGACCGCCAATGCCGGTACAATCAGCGTCTTGCCAGCTCCCTCCGTAGTTCCGCGCTTTCCTGCCGAAGTGACATGAGTTGGTCTACAATCATACAGTCAGCCGCAGAGACCACAGGAGCAGAGACCACAGGACACGAGCACGCGCCTATATTGCACCCTTCAGGATACCTACACAATTTCACCCGCTCCCCATCTACTGGAGTGATTCCAGCAGACGTTTCCCGCGCTGGTGCTTTCCGATGATGGTGTCGGCTGGGGCAGTCCAGCGGAAGGGCTTCGGGTCTGCGTTGTGGGCGTCGAGGTAGTCGCGGATCGCCTGGTTGAGCTCGATGGC
>DATFDN010000395.1:0-5788 GCA_035252035.1 Acetobacteraceae bacterium
GACCGGCTCGTGGTGCTGGAGGCGGGCCGCATCGTCGAGGTGGGCACCCACGCCGAGCTCCTGGCCCGTGGCGGCACCTACGCGCGGCTGTGGCGGCGGCAGTCGGGCGGGTTTGTCGGGGAAGAACCGAGCCGGGTGGCCGTATGAATTCCCAGTTCGCGCGTACTGTCCTCGTTGTCAGCCTCGCCCCGAAGCGACGATCGTGACGCGATGAACGCCGGCGCCACGGTGGCCATCCTTCCGATTGAATCGGAGTCGGGCTACCTTGGCGCCACCCAGGGGCAGCGGGTCGTACTTCTGGGAAATCTCGGATAGCCCGAAGTTGTCTCGAGGGGGCCATCAGGAACCGCAATCGCCGAGCGAATCCCGCCGAGATGAGGATGAGACGATGTGCCTGCTGTGCGTGAACGGCATGGACTCCTCCGGTGATATGGCCCGCCGGCTGCATGTGCTGCGGCTGCTGGCGCTCGTCGAGCACCCCGATGCCCTATCACATAATGCG
This sequence comes from Acetobacteraceae bacterium, assembly GCA_035252035.1. Classification (GTDB taxonomy): domain Bacteria; phylum Pseudomonadota; class Alphaproteobacteria; order Acetobacterales; family Acetobacteraceae; genus DATFDN01. The sequence goes on from DATFDN010000395.1 coordinate 503, forward strand.
GCGCTTCGCCTCGGCCGAGAGATCCTGGCCATCCTTGGTTCGGCAGCCGGCCGACTTCGATGCGATCTCGTGGCGCCCGATGAAGCGACAGGAGAAGACTCATGACGGAGCGTACCGACGCTGGTGATGCGCTGCCCCGCCCGTCCGACGATCTGCTGGCCACGCTGGAAAAGATCTACAAGGATATCCACGCCCATCCTGAATTATCGATGCAGGAGCACCGAACCGCAGGCATTGCCGCGGCTTGGCTGCGGGAGAATGGGTACGAGGTGACCGAAGGGGTCGGCGGCACCGGCGTCGTGGGATTGCTGCGCAACGGGGGTGGCGCGACGGTGCTGCTGCGCGCCGACATGGACGCGCTACCGATCCAGGAGAGCACGGGCCTGCCCTATGCCAGCCGGGGAAGCGGCACTGACCGCTTCGGCCAAGCCACCTCGATCGCGCATTCCTGTGGGCACGACATGCACGTAGCCTGGCTCATGGGCGCGACACGGCTCTTGGCCGAGAACCGGCAAAAGTGGAACGGCACGGTGATCGCCGTATTCCAGCCTGGGGAGGAGACCGGCCAGGGCGCCCGCGCCATGATCGCGGACGGCATGGTTAAACGCTTCCCGAAGCCGGACGTGACACTCGGCCAGCATGTGATGCCGCTCAGCGCCGGGCAGATCGGCTGGCGTACGGGCATTATGCTCTCGGCCGGGGATAGCTGGGAGGTGACGCTGTTCGGCCGCGGCGCGCATGGTTCGATGCCGCAAAAGAGCATTGATCCCGTGGTGATGGCGGCCTCCGCCGTGGTGCGTATGCAGGCGGTGGTGTCGCGGGAGGTCGCGATGACGGACAGTGCCGTGGTCACGGTCGGCACCCTCCGCGCGGGAATGAACGAGAACGTCATCCCGGACCGGGCTCTGCTCCGGCTCAACGTCCGCACCTTCAAGGATCAGGTGCGCACTCGCGTGTTGGCCGCGATCAAGCGCATCCTGGAGGCGGAGGCCGCTGCCTCCGGCGCGCCGAAGCCGCCTGATTACTCGGTGCTGAGCGAATATCCGCTCACCCGCAACGACGAGGCAGCGACGCGGAAGGTGGTAGCGGCGCTGGAGCGCCATTTCGGCGCGGATAGAGTACATGAGATCGAACCTGCAACGGCCAGCGAAGACTTCAGCCTGTTCAGCGCTGCCTGGAACGTGCCCGCGGTGTTCTGGGTGGTCGGCGGCATCGACCCGGACGAATATAGAGCCGCTGAGCAGGCTGGAAAACTCGACGAGATCCCCGCCAACCACGCTCCGGACTTCGCCCCGGTGATCAACCCCACCCTAAGCACCGGCGTCGAGGCAATGCTCGCCGCGGCGAACGCATGGCTGGCCCGTCCGTCTTGATGGCCTGCCTTGATGGAGCCGGCACCTTCGTGTTCGCGCTCAGCGGCGCAGTGCTCGCGATCCGAAAACAGTTCGACATATTCGGGGTCTTGTTCCTGTCCTGGGTCGTGGGAGTGGTAGGGGGGATAACGCGCGACGTGCTGATCGGCGCGGTGCCCCCGGCAACCATCGCCAATTGGCACGATTTCGCTATCGCGATCGGCGGCGGGTTGCTGACTTTCTTCGCCTATCCGGTTGTCCAGTCGCTCAGCCGCCCCGTGCTGGTGCTGGACGCCCTTGGGCTTGGCCTTTTCGCCGTCACCGGCGCGCAGAAGGCAATCAGCTACGGGGTAAATCCGGTCATGGTGGCGGTGCTTGGCATGGTTTCGGGAATCGGCGGAGGAATGACAAGGGATGTCCTCGCCAGGGAGATCCCGTTCGTGCTGCGCGAAGATCTCTACGCGGTAGCGGCATTGGCTGCCGGAGCGATCGTCTCGCTCGGAAACATGCTGGGCCTCCCGCCGCTCTGGTCGATGCTTGTCGGCGCGGCGGTGTGTATCTTGATTCGGATGATGGCGATCTTCTTCGGTTGGCGGGCTCCGGTTGCCCGCTGGATCAGGAGCCCGGACAGAGGGGGCTGACTGCCCCGCCCGCTTCTTGTCGGTCCCCTCCCTCGCGGCTAAACGGACCGTGACGGAGGGAACCCACAACCGATGATCAACAAGATCGTCTGCTCCATGGCCGAGGCCATGGAGGGAATCCAGGACGGCGCCACCGTGCTGCTCGGCGGCTTCGGCGCGGTCGGGCAGCCGAACGCGCTGATCGACGGGCTGATTGAGCAGGGCGCCAAGGAACTCACCATCGCCTGCAACAACGCCGGCGTCGGCCGGGTCGGCCTGGCGCGGCTGATGGATCTCGGGCGGGTGCGCAGGATCATCTGCTCTTTCCCGCGCTCCTCCGACCCGGTGGTGTTCGAGAGCCTCTATCGCGCCGGCAAGATTGAGCTGGAGATGGTGCCGCAGGGCACGCTCGCCGAGCGGATACGTGCCGCTGGTGCCGGAATCCCGCTCTTCTTCACCGCCACGGGCGTCGGCACGAAGATGGCCGTGGGCAAGGAGAGCCGGGACATCGACGGGCGCACCTACATCGCCGAGAAGGCGCTACCCGGTGATGTCGCGCTGGTCGAGGCGTGGGAGGCGGACCGCTGGGGCAACCTGACCTATCGCCGCTCCGGGCGGAACTTCAACCCGGTGATGGCGATGGCCGCGAAGCTGACGATCGTGCAGACCCAGCATATAAGGGAGCTGGGCGAGATCGACCCGGACAACGTCCACACGCCCGGCATCTTCGTTCATCGCGTGCTGCATGTCCCCTATGGCGACCCGTCCGGCTTCTGAGGAGAGTGTGATGCCTGATACGCAAGCCGCCAGCTTCAAGCCGCTGGGCCGTGCCGAGATGGCCGCCCGGCTCGCGCGCGACATTCCAGAGGGCTGGTACGTGAACCTCGGCATCGGCATCCCCACCGGGGTCGCCGATCATGTGCCGCCGGAACGCGAGGTGGTGTTTCATTCCGAGAACGGCATCCTGGGAATGGGTCCGCAGCCGCCTGGAGACCAGATCGATCCCTGGCTCATCAACGCCGGCAAGCAATATGTCACGTTGCGCCCCGGCGCGAGCCTGTGCCACCACGCCGACAGCTTCGCGATGATCCGCGGCGGTCATCTGGACCTCTGCGTGCTCGGCGCCTTCCAGGTGGCGGAGAACGGCGATATCGCGAACTGGGCCACCAGCGAGAACGACACCGCGCCCGCCGTGGGCGGCGCCATGGACCTCGCGGCCGGCGCCAAGCGGCTCTGGGTGACGATGGAGCACACCACCAGGGACGGCCAGCCCAAGCTGGTGCGGCGCTGTTCCTACCCGCTAACAGCGGTGGGGGCGGTCAAGCGGGTTTACACCAATCTAGCCGTCATTGACGTGACCGAGCGCGGCTTCGTGGTGATCGACATGATCCCCGGCCTGGACTTCGAGACGCTTCAGGCGCGGACCGAGGCCAAGCTGCACCGAGCCTAACAGCGCGCGTGCGGCCGCTCAGCGGCCGACCAGCCGTTGCAGATGTTCGGGGTACCGGCCCCCCTGCACCGTGATCCCGGAGAGGGCGCTGTCGATGGCACGAAGATCGTCAGGCGTCAGTTCGACGCCAGCCGCCCCGATGTTCTCTTCCAGGCGATGTAGCTTCGTGGTGCCAGGAATCGGAACGATCCACGGTTTTTGAGCAAGCAGCCAGGCGATTGCGATTTGGGCGCGCGTCGCCTGCTTCTGGCCCGCCAGTTCGCCGAGCACGTCAACCAGGGCTTGGTTCGCCTTTCGCGCCTCTGGCGTGAAGCGAGGAACGATGTTGCGGAAATCGGTGCTGTCGAACGTCGTGTCCGCGTTGATTGCGCCGGTGAGGAAGCCCTTGCCCAGAGGACTGAAGGGGACGAAGCCGATTCCAAGCTCCTCCAGCGTTGGCAGGATCTCCTTCTCGGGCTCTCGCCACCACAACGAGTACTCGCTCTGGAGGGCAGTGAGCGGCTGAACCGCGTGAGCGCGCCGGATCGTCTGCACCCCGGCTTCGGACAGGCCAAAGTGCTTGACCTTACCCGCCTCAATGAGATCTTTCACCGCTCCCGCCACGTCCTCGATTGGCACGTTTGGGTCGACGCGGTGCTGGTAAAAGAGGTCGATGACGTCGGTCCTGAGCCGCTTGAGCGAGGCGTCGGCGACCTGCTTCACGTGCTCCGGGCGGCTGTTGAGGCCGCGCTGCGACCCGTCCTTTGGATCGATGTCGAAGCCGAACTTGGTGGCGATCACCACCTGCTCACGGAAGGGAGCGAGGGCCTCGCCCACAAGCTCCTCGTTGGTGAACGGGCCATAGACCTCGGCGGTGTCGAAGAATGTGACGCCGCGTTCGACGGCAGCCCGGATTAGTGAGATGGCCTGCTGCTTGTCTGCCGCTGGGCCGTAGCCATAGCTCATTCCCATGCAGCCAAGCCCGATTGCCGAGACCTCCAGGCGGCCGTTTCCAAGTGTGCGTCTCTGCATTGTTTCTCCTCCTCCAAGTTGTAACCAATGAGTCATAGGCGCGGTGTTGCTCTTCGCTGACCTGTTTCATCCAATCGACGGCCTCGCCGCCAAGCTTCTCCTGAACGGCGATGTGGCTCATGGCCGTGGTCGCCGTCGCCCCGTGCCAGTGTTTCTCTCCGGGGGAATCAGACCACGACACCCGGACGGATCTCCTCGACCGGTCCACCCCCGTGCTGCATCCACCCGCGGTCAAACGTCACAATCAGGGTCTGGCCGAGCGGATGCGTGTGCCACGCGTTGCGCGCGCCCGGCCGAAGGTAACGTGGGCGCCCGGCAACACGCGCCGGGTTGGGCGCCTCGAACAGTGGGTCCACGCGCACGGCGCCGGCTAGGTACTCCGCCGGTCCCTTCCCAGAGGGCCGAGAGCCGCTTCTCTTGGTCTCCATGGCTTGTCTCCTCGTTTGGGGACAGTCAGTGCCGTCTCGCGACTGTTAACGACCGCCCATTTGGCACGCGCCAGACCCCGCGATTAGATGGTAGGATGGGTATGGGCTTATGAACCGAGTGCATGGATGTCTCGGGAAAGCGTCAGCGACCTTCGCGCCTTCCTCGCCGTGGCGCGGGAGCGGAGCTTCACCCGAGCCGCCGGGAAGCTCGGCGTGTCTCAATCGGCGCTGAGCCACACCATCCGTGCGCTTGAGGCGCGGCTCGGGCTCAGGCTCCTGACGCGCACCACGCGCAGCGTCGCGCCAACCGAGGCGGGCGAACGCCTGCTTCGCACCCTCGGCCCGGCGTTCGAGGGGATCGACTCCACGCTGGCCGCGCTCAGCGAGCTGCGCGAAAAGCCCTCCGGCACCATCCGCGTCACGGC
>DATFDN010000396.1:0-3104 GCA_035252035.1 Acetobacteraceae bacterium
CGTCATCGACTATGGCCTGACCGACATCGTCGCCGAAGGGTATGACGCCGGCATTCGCGTCGGCGAGCAGGTGGCAAAGGACATGATCGCCGTGCGCATCGGGCCGGACATGCGCATGGCGGTCGTCGGTGCGCCTTCCTATTTCGCGACGCGGAAGCGGCCCAAGGCGCCGCGGGATCTCACGGCCCATAACTGCATCAATCTCCGCTTGCCCACCTATGGCGGCCTTTACGCCTGGGAATTCGAAAAAGATGGGCGCGAATTGAAGGTGCGGGTCGAGGGGCAGCTTGTGTCCAACGGCACTACCCTGATCCTCAACATGGCACTGGCCGGATTCGGATTGGCGTACCTGCCCGAGGACCAGGTACTGACACACCTCGCCACCGAACGCCTCATTCGGGTGCTCGCCGATTGGTGCCCGCCCTTTCCCGGCTATCATCTCTATTACCCAAGCCGCCGGCAACATACGCCAGCCTTCGCCTTGCTGGTCGATGCGCTGCGCTACCGAGACGCCTTAGGGGCTGCCCAGACGACTTGATTTTCGCAATATCAGGCTTCGAGGGAGCAGGCACAGTCGTGAGCAGCATTCCTGCATTGGAAAGTGCGAACGGCTTGCGAGGGCGCCCTAGCCCGCGCGGACGCGTTCGCGCGCCCGGGTTCTGGCGAGCCAAACCATCGGAATCAGAAGCGCCGCGACGAGCAATGCAGCGGTCGCCAGGCCGGCTGGTGTGGCCCGGGCTGTTGCCTTTATCGAGACGGATTTGCCGATCGTGAGGTCCACGGCTGCCCTCATCTCTTCGGGATGTGGAGCCGCGGTCTCCGACCTGTTCTCGGGTTCCACGTTGCGCTCGGAGTCGCTTGTTGTCATGGCGGCCCTCTTCGATCAGCTAGCCTTCAGCGGCGGGCCAAGGAACTCGACGTGCCACCGCTTTCCGAAAGCGTTCAGCGCGTCCCGATCGGGCTTGCCGTCGCGCATCGCATCGCCCAGCCCGAGAAAGAAGGCGGCGGCATCGAGGCCGGGAAGGATTTGGATGAACTGACGGGCGGGCCGATCGGTGAGGTTGACGAAGGCATGGGCGGACCCGCCAGGCGCGGTCACAACATCGCCCGCGTCGGCGGTGAACCGCCTGCCGTCCACCTCGAACAGGTAGCGGCCCTCCAGCACGTAGAACACCTCGGTTTCGCGGTGCCGGTGCAGCGGCGGCCCGAGCCCTGGCGCGTTGATTGTCTCGATGGAGGTCAGCGCGTTCCCGGTCGCGTCAGGCGGGACGCGCACGCGCAAGGTGAGGCCGATCTGCGGGATCAGGATTGGCGTTTCCTCGCGCGTGGAGTGTAGGAAGCTGAACGTCATCGCAACGGCCCTCCGCCGAGACGGGGAAGCATCGCCGGCAATGGGCGGCGCTGGAAGGAGGGCCTTCGCCCTCGCGCCCACGCCCCACTGCTAGGTGAGAAAGCGCATTGACGCAAGCGCATGCCATGCCCTTAGCTTCGGAACGAGACAAGTGCCGCCCAGTTCGTCCCCTTGGGAGCCGACCGTGTGACCGGACCCGCCGACGCCCCGTTTCCCGCCCCGCCGGATCTCCGGCCCGGCCGTCTGCCGCCCGAGGCGCTGGCGGCGAATTTCGCCGACGCCCACCCGCCGCTCTCCCGCCACGAGTCGGTGGTGGAGGCCGAGCGGTGCTACTTCTGCTACGACGCGCCGTGCATCGAGGCGTGCCCGACCGGCATCGACATTCCCGGCTTCATCCGCGCCATCGCCACCGGCAACCTGCGCGGCTCGGCGCTCACCATCCTGGAGGCCAACATCTTCGGCGGCGCCTGCGCCCGTGTCTGCCCGACCGAGGTGCTGTGCCAGGGCGCCTGCGTGCGCATGGCGGAGGAGGGGCGGCCCATACGCATCGGCGCCTTGCAACGCCACGCGACCGACTGGCTGATGGACAACGACCCCGCGCCGTTCACCCGCGCCGCGCCCACGGGGAAGCGTATCGCGGTCGTCGGCGCCGGTCCGGCGGGCCTCGCCTGCGCCCACCGCCTCGCCCGCCACGGCCATGCAGTGACGGTGTTCGAGGCCAGGCCCAAGCCGGGCGGGCTGAACGAGTACGGCATCGCCGCCTACAAGGTGCCGGACGACTTCGCCCAGCGCGAGGTGGACTTCATCCTCGGCATCGGCGGGATCGCGGTTGAGTACGGCAAGCAGCTTGGCCGCGACATCTCCCTGCCCGCGCTGGCGCGCGAGTACGACGCCGTGTTCCTGGGGATCGGCCAGGCCGGGGTGCGGGCGCTCGGGCTGGAGGGCGAGACGCTCGGGGGCGTGCGCAACGCCGTCGATTTCATCGCCGAGCTGCGGCAGGCACCGGACAAGGCCGCGCTGCCCGTTGGCCGGCGCGTCGTGGTGATTGGCGGCGGCAACACGGCGATCGACGCCGCCACCCAATCGCGCCTTCTGGGCGCGGAGGATGTTACCATCGTCTATCGCCGCGGCCCGGCCGAGATGTCGGCGACGTGGAAAGAACAGGAGTGGGCGCAAACCCACGGCGTGCGCATCCGCCATTGGGCGGCGCCGCTCCGCCTGCTCGGCGCGGGCGGGCAGGTGAGGGAGGTGGAGTTCGCGCGCACGCGGGCGGACGGCACGGGCCGGGCTCTGCCGACCGGGGAGACCTTCACGCTGGGGGCTGACATGGTGCTGAAGGCGGTGGGGCAGGTGTTCGTCGCCGACCCGCTGCGCCAGGATGGCGCGCTGGCGCTGGCGATCGAGGAGGGGCGGATCGCGGTGGACGCCGACCGGCGCACCTCGCTGCCGCGCGTCTATGCCGGCGGCGACTGCGTGGCCGGCCTTGATCTGACGGTGTCCGCCGTGCAGGACGGCAAGATCGCGGCCGAGGCGATCCATCGGCAGTTGATGGCCTAAGGCGGGAGGGCGCGAACAATGGCCGATCTGTCCACCACCTTCATCGGCATCCGCGCGCCGAACCCGTTCTGGCTCGCCTCCGCGCCGCCGACCGACAAGGAGTACAACGTCGTCCGCGCCTTCGAGGCCGGCTGGGGCGGGGTGGTGTGGAAGACGCTCGGCGAAGACCCGCCGATCGTGAACACGTGCAGCCGCT
>DATFDN010000397.1:0-9378 GCA_035252035.1 Acetobacteraceae bacterium
CTCCACCCCGCCGCCCTGGTCATGGGTCACGAACAGCACCGCGCCCAGTCGCCGCCCCTCCCGCCAGCGCAGCGCGTCGATCCGCCGGCGCGGCTCGGCCAGCGGGTCGGCGGCGACATAGGCGGCCACCAAGGCATCGTACTCGGGATGTAGCCGGTTCAGGATCGCCCCGTTGCGCGCCCGCAGCGCGGCACCCGCGCCGCCGAAGGATTGCCCGCCCAGATGGGCCACGAACACGCCTGGCGCGGCCACGTGGCGCCAGCCGCGATGGCGCGCGCGCAGGCAGAAATCGTTTTCCTCTCCATAGCCTTGCGCGAACAAGCCGGTGCGCAGCGGCCCAGTCGCGCGCAGGCAGTCATGGCGGATGTAGAGGCAGAACCCGACCCCGACCGGAATATCGATCACGCGCCCGGCATTGGCCCGCCGCGCCAGCGCCGCGAGACGGCGTGTCGCGGCAAGGTCGGGCATGGCGTTCGTGCCGTCCGGGCCGGGGTAGCTGAGGATGCTGCCACTGTTGGAGAGGGGCGTGACAGTCCCTATGTCGGGAGCGGAATAAGCGGCGTCGCGCAGAGCCTCCAGCCATCCAGGCGGCACCAGCGTGTCACTGTTCAGCAGCACGGCATCGCGGCGCGCGCGGGCCGCCGCCCGCAGCCCGGCATTGGCAGCGCCCGGAAACCCACGCGGCGTCGCGTGGCGGATCAGCACGATCCGGCCATCCGCCGCGAGCCCATCCAGCGCGCGTGCCAACTCCCGATCCGGACTGGCGTCATCGATGATGACGATGCGCGCCGCCGTCCCGACGCTCGCGCGCACGCTGGCGATGCAGGCCAGAGTCACCGCGCGCCCGCCATGTACCGGGATGACGACGTCGATTCCTTCGGGGGATTGCGCCGCTTTCGGCCGGAACGCGCGCGGGGCATGGTCGGCGCGGATCTCGGCGCGTGGATCGAGCGGACTGCCCAGCAGCGCCCGCCCCTCGCCTAGGACATGGAACGGACCCTCCAGGCCCGCTAGACGGTCGCGCGGCACCCTGAAACGGCGCCGCCGGGCGAGCAGCGCGCCGCCGGGCCCGCTGTCGCTCTCGGTAGTGGTGAGCGTGAAGGCCCGGCCCCGCGTCGAGCGCACTGTCAGCACCGGATCCGAGTCCGGGTTGCTCGGCTTCCAGGCCCAGCCCGACAGGCCGCCGTCCGCCGCCGCCTCGACGAAGCCTTCGATCCGGCCGATGTGGCGCGGCTCAAGCGGGCTGCCGAGCAGCGCGCGCCCGCGCCCGGTCAGCGTCAGCCGCACAGCGCGGCGCCCCGCCTCGGTCAAGCAGGGCCGCGCCATCCGCTCTGGGCCATCATCGATGCGCAGCGTCGGCGCAAGGTCCGCCGGTCCCCAGAGCAGTCCCCCTTCTGGGCTCAGCGCGCACCAGCCAGGGGCACCAGCGGCGCGCGCCAGCGACTCCGCAAAGGGCGCGAGCTGCGGGGGAAAGGCGTGGCGGGAGAGCGCACGCGCCAGCGCCTCGGCCGCGCCCCCGGCATCGCCCAGGCCCGCGCGCGCCGCCGCCAAGGCGAGCCAGACCTCGCGGACATCATGATGCTGGGCGAGGTGGCGCAACAGGCGTTCGGCGCGGGCATTGTCGCGACCGATGCAGGCTTCGGCGAGAGCGAGGCACAGGGTCGGGTCGCCCGGCAGCAGCCGATGCGCGCGGTCGAGCCAGCGCAAGCGCGCGAGCGGCTCCCTAGCCGCCCGGCTGGCCTCGAACGCGGCTTGCGCCAGGGCGACACGTTGCGCGGCGAGATCCGCGGCGCACGGCGCCGCGCCTTCCCTCGTCATGGTCGGTGAAGGCCGACCATCCACGACTTTTCTTTGTGCCAGCGAAGCCGTGGATGCCCGCATTCGCGGGCATGACGGTATGGGAGCATCACCGGCCCGCGGCCTGCGCCGCTGGCTCTGCCTCACCTGCCACTGGCGCCTCGTCGGCCGGAGCAGGCGGAGGCGGCAAGGCGGCGAGGTCGGCGCGGGCCTCGGCCAGACCTTGGCCGACGGCGCGCTCCAGCCATTGCCGTGCCTGCTCCGGATCGCGCTCCCCGCCGAGTCCCCGCGCCAGATACCGGCCCAGCATCATCTGCGCATAAGCGTGGCCACGCTCGGCCGCGGCGCGGAACCATTTCTGCGCCACCACGCGGTCCATCGGCACGTCATGGCCGCCGCCCCACATCGCGCCGCAGGCGAACATGGCGCCGACATGGCCCCGCCCCGCCGCCTTCTCGAACAGCGCCAGCGCGCCCGCATGGTCCTTCGGCCCGCCACGCGCGTTCAGCAGGAGTTCGGCGAGCGCCACCTCGGCCTCGACCATCCCCTGCCCGGCCGCGCGGGCGATCCAGGCACGGCCCTCCTCGGCGTTGGCGTCGATGCCGCGGCCCTCCAGCAGCATCCGCCCGTACCAGTATTGCGCGTTCACCACGCCATCGGCGGCGCGGCGCAGCCACTCGGCGGCTTTGCGGTCGTCGCGCTCGACGCCCACGCCCTCGGCGAGGCAGACCCCGAAATTGAAGGCGGCGACCAGATCGCCCGACGTGGCCGCCTGCTCAAACCACTCGCGCGTGCGCAGCGCATCGTCGGCCCCACCCGCGCCTTGGCGCACGAGGTTGGCGAGATCGACCTGCGCGCGCGCATCGCCGGCCTCGGCCGAGATGCGGAACCAGTGCGCCGCTTCGCGCTGATCGCGCGGCACGCCGGCCCCGGTCAGGTAGAGCATCCCCAGCGCCCGCGCCGCGCCCTTGTGGCCGGCCTCGCTGGCGCGGCGGAACCACATCGCGGCCTCGGCGTAGTTGGGCGGCAGCGGACCGCCCTTGGCGTAGAGATCGCCGACCAGCGCCGCCGCCTCCGGGTCGCCCGCGAGTGCCGCCTTGCGCAGCCAGCTCTCGCCCTCGGTCGGGTTGGCGGCGACGCCGATCCCCTGCATCAGCGCCAGGCCGTACCGCGCCTGGCCCGAGCGGTGCCCCTTCTCGGCGGCCCGGCGGTAGAATTCGGTCGCGGCGGCCCGGTCGGCCTCGACGCAGAAGCCGCGGTCGGTGATCTCGCCCAGCAGGAACAGCGCGGTCGGCAGCTCCGCCTCGGCGGCCTTCTTTAGCCAGCCCACGATCGTTTGATTATGCGCCTCGTCGCCCTGCACCTGACCCAGCGCGAGGGCGTAGCCAAGCGCGCCTTGCGGGGAGCCGGCCTCGGCCGACTTCCGGTACCACTCCCGCGCCGCGTCGAGATCGCGCAGCGTCTCCGGACCGGAGGTCAGGATGTAGCCGAGCAGCGCCTGGCCGTCCGCCGAGCCCCCTTCCGCGGCCATGCGCGCCCAGCGCGCTGCTTCCGCGTGGTCGGGATCGGGGGAGCCCTGGTTGCTCGTGAAAACGCTGGGCGAGGCGCCCTGCCCCGGCTTGGGGGCGGCGCCGTGCAGGTGCAGCGTCGCCAGCAGCGATTGCGCCTCGATGAAGCCGTGCCGCGCGGCTTTCTCCAGCCAGCGAACCGCGTCGGCGCGGCTGACCGGCACGCCGGCGCCTTCCAGATAGCACCGTCCGACCTGGAACTCGGCCTCTGGAACGCCGGCGCGGGCAGCGCGGGAGAGGAGGCGGAACGCATCGCCGGTGCGGCCGCGCTCGCGATAGCGGGACGCCCGGCGCAGCGCCGCACGTGGCGAGACGGCGCCAGCCAGGCGATCGAGCAGGCTCACCACGCCTCAGGGCTCACGCATCGCATCGTGCGCGACCGGCAGCACGCGTGAGAGCATGTAGGCGAGGATCGTGTGCTTGCCGACCTTGATGTCCGCCGTGACCGGCATCCCCGGCATGAGCTGGAACCCATCCGGGACGCCATGCAGGTTGACCCGGTCGAGGGTGACGCGCGAGCGATAGAACGGCTCGGCCGTGTTGGTCGGGATCGGCACGGTGCCAGACACGTTGCGCTGCTCGTCCTGGGCGGTGAAGCTGTTGGCGCTCACCACCCGCAGCGTGCCATGCGCCATGCCGTACTGGGTGAACGGGAAGGTGTCGAACTTCACCGCCACCGGGTCGCCCACATGCACGTAGCCGTTGTCCTTGCCGTCGATCGTCGCCTCGACCTCTAAGGGCGCATCGTTCTGCATCAAGGTGAAAAGCTGCTCGCCCGGCTGCAACACGGACCCGACGGACACCTTGGCCACTGTCAGCACCGTCGCGTCATGCTCGGCGCGCAGCTCGACGAGCTGGCGATGCAACTGCGCCTTGGTGAGCTGCTGGCGCGCGTCCGACAGCTTCTGTGTGGCGTCGGCAAGCTGCTGGGAAATGTCGGCGTGCCAGGACTGCACATAGCTGTCGCGCTCGGCGACCTGGGCCGCGAGATCGCGCGCGCTCTGCCGCGCCTGGGCCTCCGCGCTCTGGAGATTGCGCTCCATTTCCGCCGCGTTGTCCATCGCGGTGAGGGTGTTGAGCTTGCTGCCGACGGCGCTGGCCTGTAGATCGCGGCGCATCTGCTCGATGCGGCGGGCCACCTCCAGCCGCTGGCCGAAGCCGGCCGCGTCGTTGTTGGACCGCTTGATCTGGTCGATCAGGCTGTTGACCTTCTCGGCGTAGTTGCGCAAGCGGAAGTCGTACTCCGCCTTCTTCTGCGCGGCGATCGCGGCCTGCAACGAGAGGTTCGGATCGAGCCCCGTGTAGGTGAACGGCTTGTCGGTCGCCTCGGCCTGGAGGCGCGAGACCTGCGCCTGCAAGGCGGCGACCTGAGCGGCCATCGCCGACAGATCGGCGGTCGCCAGCGTGGGATCGAGCCGCGCGAGGATCTGCCCCGCGTGGACCTTCTCGCCCACATGCACATCGATCGAGCGCACGATCGAAGGATCGAGCGGCTGCACGACCAGCGTGGGCGCGCGCGAGACCACCTGGCCGCGCGCCGTCACCACCCGATCGACGCTGATGAGCCCGGCGGCCGACACCAGGCAGACGAACATCGCGCTGATGATCCAGATGACGTGCCGCGCCAGGCCGGGGATCGGGGCGCGGATGACCGCGACCGACGGCGACTGGAATTCGAGCAGGACCGGAAGCGCCTCGTCGTTGTCGCGTAGGGCGGGAAGGTTCGTGCGCATGTCAATCTCCCTGCGCGAGCGTCGGCGCGAGGGCGGCGTGGCGCGGCCCCTGCGGCTCCATGTGGCGGTTCTGCTGCGCCCAGAGCTGGCGGTAGACGGAACACCGCTCGACAAGCACGCGATGCGGGGCGACGTCCATCACCTTTCCTTTGTCCAGCACGAGGGTCTGGTCGCACTCGGTCAGCGAGGACAGGCGGTGCGAGACGATGACCATGGTCCGCCCGCGCGCGATGCGCAGCAGGTTGGCGTTGACCAGCGCCTCGCTCTCCGGATCGAGCGCGCTGGTCGCCTCGTCCAGGATCAGCAGACGCGGATCGGTAATCAGCGCGCGCGCGATCGCCAGGCGCTGGCGCTGCCCGCCCGAGAGGTTGGGCGAGCCCTCCTCGATATAGGTCTCGTAGCCGTTGGGCATCCGCTCGATGAACTCCTCGGCGCCCGCGAGCCGCGCCGCGCGCACCACGTCGTCCAAGGTCAGGCCAGGCCGGCCGGCGATGATGTTCTCGCGAATCGAGCCGCGGAAGAGGAAGTTCTCTTGCAGCACCACCCCAAAGCTCTGGCGCAGGTGACGCAAGTTGATCTCCCGCAGGTCGCTGCCGTCGATCTTCACGTAGCCCGTGTAGTCCCGGTTGATGCCCTGCAACAGCCGCGTGATGGTGGACTTGCCGGAGCCGGAGCGGCCGACGATGCCCAGCATCGTGCCGGGCGGCACGGAGAAGCTGATACGGTCCAGGGCCGGGGTCTTGGTGCCGCCATAGGTGAAGCTCACATCCTCGAACGTGATCCCGCCCGAGAACTTCGGCCGCAGCCCGCCCGAGGCGGCATCCGCCTCCAGCGGCCGGTTCAGCACCGACGCCGCCTCGCCGATCGCGGCGCCGACTTCCTCATAATCCTCGATCAGCCGGGCCAGCCCGACCAGCGGTTGCGAGACGCGCTGCGAGAGCATCATGAACGCGAACAGGGAGCCGACCATATAGCCGCTTTGGTCCGACAGGGCGAGATAGGCGCCGAGCATGATGGTGCCGATCCACATGAACCGCTCGAAGGGCGTGACCAGCGTCTGCGGCCAGTTCGACAGTTTGCCAAAGGTGAGGCGCCAGCGTCCCGACTCGGCCACCCGCTCGTCCCACAGCGCCTTGCGCGCCGGCTCAAGCGCCAGGGCCTTCACCGTCTTCACCCCGAAGATCGTCTCGCCCAGCGCCGAGTGCTTGCTGGTCTCGGCATCGACGACGCGCTTGTACACCACGCGAAGCGGACGCAGATAGGCGAGGATGATGAGCGTGATGCAGCAGGCGCAGGCGACCACGATCCAGGCCAGCGTCGCGTTCAGGTAGAACAAGAACGGCAGCAGGACGCCAAGCGTGATCAGGTCGAGCAAGGTCATCAGCAGCTTGCCGGTGAGGAATTCCCGCACCTTATGGACCTGCGTGACCTTGTGCATGGTCTCGCCCGCCGGATGGCGCTCGAAATAGTCGAGCGACAACCGGATCAGGCGATTGAACACGTGCAAGTTGAGCCGCGTGTCGATCCGCGCGCCGATGGTCACGATGATCAGCCGCCGCGCGAAGCCGAGGATCGTCTCATAGAGGACGAAAATCCCAAGGATGACCGACAGCAGGATCAGCGTGGAGTAGCTCTGGTGTGTCAGCACTCTGTCGGTGACGGTCATCACCAGGAAGGGCGGGAAGATCGTGAGGCAGCTCAAGGTGAAGGAGGCGATGGCGATGTCGCGCAGCGACTTGCGCTCACCCAGCACCAGCTTGGCGAGCCAGCCGAGCGAGAATGGCTGGTCGGCCTCCACATGCCCGCGATTGGCGCGCAGCAGCAGCGCCTCGCCCGCCCAGACCTCGGCCAGGCGCATCTCGTCCACCGCGATGGGCGGATCGCCCTCGGGTCCAAGCGGGTCGCGGACCAGCACGACCTTGTGCTCGGCGTTGGAGCCGACCAGCAGCCCGGCGCCGCCGTCGGTGAACAGCAGCACCACAGGCCCGGTCTCGCGCAACCGCATCAGGTGGCGCCAGCGCAGCCGCACCGCGCGCGCCCACATGCCGGCGTTCTGCGCCCACGCCGCGAGCGAGGCGGCCGTGGGGATCTCGCTCAGCTCGACATTGCGATAGTCCTCCGCCGCGAGCTCCATGCCGTAATAGCGGGCGGCCATGACCACGGCCTGGAGCCGCGCGCGCGCTGGATCGCGCACCGGCGCGCGCGCCCCGCCTCCCCGGTCTTCGACCCGGATGCTCTCGTTGGCGACGCGACCCGGAAGCTGACCTTCGGACTGCTTCAAGCGTACGTTCCTCTCTCGCGGCGAGCCGGCTGGGCCGGCCTGGGCTCGGAAGCCGCACGGCCTATATTAGACTCCAAACGACTCCATCGGTGCCGTGATCTTCCACCGCCCCGCTGACAATCTCGCCAGCTCGGAAGGCGGTGCCGGCCTGACCGGGACGGTCTGGCGCGACCGGAATGGACGGCGCGCGGACGGGTATGCCACAAGGCGGTGCTCACGGAAAAGATATTAGAGCGTAAACGTCATGACGATACAGAATCGTTACGTCCCATGCTAGCCGGCGGCGCCAATTTTGACATGTTCGTGCCCGGCCCGCCGGCCAGGCTTGGCCCGCTCGGCACCGGGCGGCTCAGCAGTCTGGCCTTTGCGGTCGATGACGCGATCGATGTCGCTGGGGCGGTCACGACTCGCGGCAACCCCGACTGGGCGCGCACCCATGGGAGCTCGCCCGCGACGGCGCCTGTCGTGACCGCCCTGCTGCAAGCCGGCGCCGCGCTCGCCGGCAAGACCAAGACGGTCGAGCTCGCCTATGGGCTGATCGGGGAGAATCCCTGGTACGGGATGCCGGGCAACCCGATCGCGCCCGGCCGCCTGCCTGGCGGGACCAACGCCGGCTCCGCCGCCGCGGTCGCCGCTGGGCTGGTGGATTTCGCGTTGGGCACGGATACCGCCGGGTCAGTGCGCATCCCCGCCAGCTATTGCGGCCTGTTCGCGATCCGCCCGAGCTTCGGCGCGATCAGCCTGGCTGGCATCTGCCCGCTCGCCCCCAGCCTCGACAGTGTCGGCTGGTTCTCCCGGCGCGCCACCCAGCTCTTGGAAATCGGCGCCACGCTCCTGGCGGGCGAGCGCACGGAGCTCGTCGGCCCGCTGCTCCGCTTCGAAGAGGCATGGATCACCGCCCAGTTCGCGGTGGCGGAGGCGCTACGGCCCGCGCTCGAAAAGCTGGAGCGGCTGCGCGGCCGGGCCATCGGACTGCGCCTGCTGCCTGAAGGTGTGGACGCGCTGTACGATCATTTCCGCGCTCTCCAGACCGAGGAGGTCTGGGCGACCCTGGGTCCGTGGGTCGAGCGGAGCAACCCACGAATGGGGCCGGACCTGGCCGAACGGCTGAGGACGGCGCGCCTCGCCGATCCGGCCGCGGCCGGGGCCGCCCGCGCGTTTCGCCGTATGCTCCAAGAGCGCGTCCATCCCATGCTGGCCGGCGGCGCGATCCTGATTGCGCCGACATCGCCGTTCCCGGCGCCGCTCGCCAGCTCCGGGCCTGAGGAACTGTCCACCGTGCGTCAGGCAACGATCGGCGTCTCTGGACTGGGCAGCCTCTGCGGCCTGCCCGAGGTGACGCTGCCGGTCGCCCGAATCGGTGGCGCGCCGGTCGGTTTGTCGCTGATTGCCGGCCCCGGACGGGACCGGGCGCTGCTGGCGTTTGCCTGCGACGCCGCCGCCATGCTGGGCTTGCCGCTATGAGCCAGCCCGCTTCCTCCCAAACCTCGCAGCTCCGCCACGCGACGCTCGCGGATTTGCCCGAGATCCAGTCCATCTACGCCCATCACGTCCTGCACGGGACCGGAACCTTCGAGGAAATCCCCCCCTCCATCGAGGAAATGGCCGAGCGCTTCGCCAAGGTTGTGGACCATGGCGGGGTCTGGCGGGTCGCCACCGATGCGTCCGGCATTCTGGGCTATGGCTACTATGCGCAGTTCCGCGACCGTTCCGCCTATCGCTTCACGGTCGAGGACAGCATCTACGTGCGCGACGACGTGCGCGGCCAGGGCGTCGGCAAGGCGCTGGTGCGCCAGTTGATCGAGGACGCCACGGCGCAGGGCCTGCGACAGATGCTCGCGGTGATCGGAGATTCCGAGAACGCGGGCTCGATCGGCGTCCACGCCAGCCTCGGCTTTCACATGGTGGGCACCATGCGCGCCGTCGGCCTGAAGTTCGGCCGCTGGCTCGATGTGGTCACGATGCAGCGAGCGATCGGGCGGGGGGCGGCGGATGTGCC
>DATFDN010000398.1:0-3138 GCA_035252035.1 Acetobacteraceae bacterium
TGACGGTGGCGGTGGAGGGACTCTCCTTCGTGATCTCGCCGGAACAGGCGGTGTGGCTGCCGACCGGCCTGCGGCACCGGGTGGGCACGCTGCTCGGCGCGGAGTTCCGCAGCCTCTGGATCGCCGACGAGGCCGGTGCCGGACTCCCGGAGAAGCCAACCGTGTTTGGCGTGTCGCCGTTGCTGCAAGCGTTAATTGTCGAAGCCGCGGAGATCGAGGGGCAGAACGGTCCCGACGGCTATGCAGGCCGTGTGACCGGGATGATCCTCGACCAACTCCGGCGCGCGCAACCCCTCCTGGGGGCTCTGCCTTGGCCGCGCGCAGGCTCCCTGGCGAAAGTGTGCGAAGCCCTCTACGCTGACCCGGCCGACTCCCGCGGGCCGGAGGAATGGGGCCGGGAGCTCGGGATGTCAGGGCGGACCCTGGCTCGCCGTTTCGAGGCGGAGACGGGCATGAGCCTGCGCTCCTGGCGGCGGCGCCTTCGCCTGTTCAAGGCCATCGAGTTGCTGGGCGGCGGGCTGGACGTGACACGGACGGCGATGGAACTCGGCTATGGCTCGACCTCAGCCTTCGTGTACGCGTTCCGTACCGGAATGGGTTGCAGCCCACAGGCATACATGCGTGGACGTTCGGCGGATCGGAGCCTCCGCACGACGTTGCCGGACGACCGCTGCTCAACTTGAGCCCGACTGTAACGGTGCCTCAACCCAGATGACGGCTTCCGGCGAGCTTAGGCGGCTGCGTCCTACGTCCGCTCACGGAGGTGGGCCAGACCTTTGGGCGGCGAACCTTCTACAGCCGCTTTCTACACGGCTGCCACGAAGCCCTCCCCAAAAGCGGGAGAGGGGGACGGGTGAGGACTACGCCGCCCGCCGGAAGATAATGCTCGCGTTCGTCCCCCCGAAGCCGAAGCTGTTCGACAGCGCGGCCCTGATCCGGCGCTCCTGCGCGGTGTGGGGCACGCGGTCGATCGGGCTCTCGCGGCTCGGCTCGTCCAGGTTCAGCGTCGGGGGAGCCACGCTGTCGCGGATGGCGAGGATCGAGAAGATCGACTCGACCGCGCCGGCCGCGCCCAGCAGGTGCCCGATCGCCGACTTGGTGGACGACATCGCCACGCCCGGCGCGGCGTCGCCGAACAGCCGCTCCACCGCCTCTAGCTCCAGGTCGTCGCCGAGCGGGGTGGAGGTGCCGTGCGCGTTCACGTACTGGATCTCGTCGGGGTTGACCCCGCCATTGCGCAGCGCCGCGCGCATCGCCCTCAGCGCGCCCTCGTGGCGCTCGGCGGGCGCGGTGATGTGGTGGGCGTCGCCGGACATGCCGTAGCCGCCGATCTCGGCATAGATCTTCGCGCCGCGCTTCCTGGCGTGCTCGTACTCCTCAAGCACCACCACCCCCGCGCCCTCGCCCATCACGAAGCCGTCGCGGTCCTTGTCCCAGGGCCGGGAGGCGGCGCGGGGACGGTCGTTGAAGCCGGTGGAGAGCGCGCGGGAGGCGCAGAACCCGGCGATGCCGATCTCGCACACGGCCGCCTCGGCCCCGCCCGCGACCATCACCTCCGCATCACCGAGCGCCACCAGCCGCGCCGCGTCGCCGATCGCGTGGACGCCCGTGGCGCAGGCGGTCACGGCGGAATGGTTCGGTCCCTTGAACCCGTACTTGATCGAGACATGGCCCGAGGCGAGGTTGATGAGCGCCGAGGGGATGAAGAACGGCGACAGCCGGCGCGCGCGGCCCTGGAAGACCTGCACCGAGGCGTCGTAGATCGTCTGCAACCCGCCGATGCCGGAGCCGATCATGACGCCGGTGGCGCAGCGCGCCTCCTCGTCCCGCGGCGTCCAGCCGGAATCCTCGACCGCCTCGGCCGCGGCGACCAGAGCCAGATGGATGAAACGATCCATCTTCTTCTGGTCCTTCACCGGAATCCATTCGGAGAGGTCGAGCCGCCCCTCCTCCTTGCTGCCCTGGGGCACCTGGCCCGCCACCTTGCAGGGCAGATCCTTGGTGTCGAACGCCTGGATCGCGCCGATGCCCGATTCGCTGTTGAGCAGGCGCCGCCAGACCGGCTCGACGCCCACCCCGAGCGGGCAGGCGATGCCCATGCCCGTCACGACCACACGCCGCATGGGGATCGGTCCTCCGGTCAGGCCGCTTTCTGCTTCTCGATGTAGTCGATCGCATCCTTGACGGTGCTGATCTTCTCGGCCGCGTCCTCGGGGATCTCGACGCTGAAGGCCTCCTCGAAGGCCATCACCAGTTCCACGGTGTCAAGGCTGTCGGCACCAAGGTCGTCGATGAAGGACGCCTCCGGCGTGACCTTCGACTCCTCGACGCCCAAATGTTCGACAACGATCTTCTTGACCCTGTCGGCGATCTCGCTCATCGGCTCTGACACTCCTAGGCTATGGGAAGCTCTGGTCCGCGCGATCCCACCGGACGAGGCTGCGCGCGCTTAGCATGGTTGGTCACGACACGCCAGCGTGCCGCCCTTGGCATGATCACAGCATCGCCATCCCGCCATTGACGTGCAGGGTCGCGCCCGTGACCCAGCCCGCCTCGTCGGAGGCGAGATATGCCACCGCGGCGGCGACATCGGCGGGCTGGCCCAGCCGCGCCAGGGGAATGGCGCCGGTGATCCGCGCCCGTTGCTGCTCGGACAACGCCTCGGTCATCGGCGTGACCACGAAGCCCGGCGCGACCGCGTTCACCGTGATGCCGCGTGGCGCGACCTCCTGGGCCAGCGCCTTGGTCAGCCCGATCAGCCCGGCCTTGGCGGCGGCGTAGTTGGCCTGGCCGGCGTTGCCGGTCGCGCCGACGATGCTGCCGATATTGATGATGCGCCCGGCGCGGCGGCGCAGCATCCCCCGCAACGCGGCACGCGCCAGGCGGAAGGGGGCCGCCAGGTCAACATCTAGCACCGACTGCCAATCCGCGTCGGCCATGCGCAGGGCCAGCATGTCGCGGGTCAGGCCGGCATTGTTGACCAGGATATGAAGCGGCCCCGCCGCCTGCTCGGCCGCGGCGACCAGCGCATCGGCGGCTTCGGGGTCGCGCAGGTCGGCCGGGCAGGGGTGGGCGCGCTCGCCCAATCGTCCGGCGAGCGCCTCCAGCGCCTCGCGCCGCGTGCCGGACAGCGCGACC
>DATFDN010000399.1:0-4175 GCA_035252035.1 Acetobacteraceae bacterium
ACGGCGGTCAGGATGACGGAAATTCCGAGCAGGATGAGAATGATCCGCATGGCGCCCGCGGTGTGCAGGCGGCGCGAGAGGAACGCGATCGTCAGCGCGGAAGCCGGCAGGCTGCCCGCGGCCAAACGTAGGACGATCGGCCAAGCGACCGTGCGGCCTGCCCCATGCACGGCGGTCCCCACTGACTTTGTGGCGAAGGCCTGAAGAAGATCGGTGCCGACGGCGCTGACGGGGGCGATCCCGAAGACGAGGATCAGTAGCGGCGTCATGAGCGAGCCGCCGCCTACCCCGGTGAGGCCGATCAGCAAGCCGATCAGGAATCCTGCAAGTGGGTAGAGATGCATGTGCTTTGATCTCTGGCGCCGCCCCCTGCCCCACCCCTCCCGCTAGAGGAGGGAGTGGAGCCGCTACTCCCCCTCCCCTTGCGAGAGGGGTCTGGGGGGCTTTCCCGTAGTTAATATCAGGGAGAAAGCCCCGGCGCGAGATCGGCGTGAAAGCCATTGTTCGCTGTCGTCGCCCGCACCAGGCCGGCGCGGATCACGTAATCCGAGAATCGCTCGCCCGGCATCCGTTCCCGCGCGTATTCCGCGAGGATCGGCCGAAGCGCGCTCACGATCTCTTCATGGCCGATCTGCTTGCGGTACAGCTTCGACAGGCGCGTGCCGTCGAAGGCACCGCCAAGGTAGAGATTGTACGATCCAGGTCCGGTACCCACCAAGCCGATCTCCGCGAGATAGGGCCGGGCGCAGCCGTTCGGGCAACCGGTCATGCGCAATGTGATCTCGTCGTCGCGCAGCCCGCTCCGCTCGATTTCGGCCTCCAGCGCGGTGACCAGGTCGGGCAGGTACCGCTCGCTCTCGGCAAGCGCGAGGCCGCACGTGGGAAGCGCCACACAGGCCATCGCGTCGCGCCGCAGCGCCGAGACTGGCGCGGAGAGCCCGTATTCCGCCATCAACCCCTCGACACGAGGCTTCTGATCCGAGGTGACGTTCGCAATAATGAGATTCTGGTTCGGAGTGATGAGGAACCGGCCCTCGTGGGCTTCGGCGATCGCGCGCAGCCCGCTGAGCAGCGCGTGGCCAGGCCGATCGACAACACGGCCGTTCTCGACAAACAGGCAGTAGTGCCAGGCGCCATCATCGCCCTGCACCCAGCCCGCCGGATCGCCGGACCGTTCGAATGCGTAAGGCCGCGCCGGCTCCAACGCGAAGCCAAGGCGCCGCTCCAGCTCGGCCTGGAACGCGGCGAGTCCTCGTCGCTCGATCGTGTATTTCAGGCGGGCGTGCTTGCGGTCGGCCCGGTCGCCCCAATCGCGCTGCACGGTGACGACGTGCTCGCAGACCGGCAGCACCTGATCGGGCCGGCAGAAGCCGATCAGGTCGCCGGTGCGCGGGAATGTGTCGGGCTCACCGTGGGTCATGCCCATGCCGCCGCCCACAACGACATCGTAGCCAACGATCGCGCCATCCTCGACAATCGCGATCAAGCCGATCTCATGGGCGAACGCATCGACATCGTTCAGCGGTGGGACCGCAATGGCGATCTTGAACTTGCGCGGCAAGTAGGCGCGGCCGAGAATCGGCTCGTCTTCCTCCTCCCCGCCCGCGACGCGCTCGCCGTCGATGAAGATGTCATGCCAGGCGCGCGAGCGTGGGCGCAGATGCTCGCTGATCGCCCGCGCCGTCGCCAATGCCTCGGCGTGGACCGAGGACCGGTACGGGTTCGTCGTGCAGATGACGTTGCGGTTCACATCGCCGCAGGCCGCGATCGTGTCCAGCATCGCCGCGTGGATCGCCTGGATCGCGGGGCGCAGGTTGCTCTTGATGATGCCGTGGAACTGGATGGTCTGGCGCGTGGTCAGCCGCAGCGTGCCGTTGCCGCGCTCCCCGGCCATGTCGTGCATGGCGATCCACTGGCGCGGGGTCAGCGCGCCGCCGGGAACGCGCAGGCGGGCCATGAAGATGAACGCTTTTTCCATCTTCTTCTTGGCGCGCTCCGGCCGCAGGTCGCGATCATCCTGCTGGTAGATGCCGTGGAACTTGGTGAGCTGCGTGTCGTCCTCGGAGACTGCGCCGGAGATGCGCTCCCGCAGGCCCTCCGCGATCGTGCCGCGCAGGAAGTCGCTCTGCTCCTTCAGCGCCTCGTTGCGTGACAGCTTGGTTGTCATGCCGGCAGCCTCTCAGGTGCGGGGCGGCGCAGGTGGATGCCGCATTCGGTCTTGGCCCGCCCGGCCCAGCGGCCAGCGCGCGCCTCCTCGCCTTGGCGCACCGGGCGCGTGCAGGGCGCGCAGCCGATCGAGCGGAAACCCTGCGCCACCAGCGGATGTGGCGGCAGGTCGTGGCGAGCGAAATAGGCGGCGATATCGTCCTCTGTCCAGTCCGCAAGCGGGTTAACCTTGACGCGCCCATCCGGCTCGCTCTCGATCGGTTCCAGCGCGCCGCGTGCCCCGCCCTGAAACCGTTTGCGTCCGGTGATCCAGGCATCGAAGCCGGCAAGCGCCGCGTCGAGCGGCTCGACCTTGCGTTGCCAGCAGCAACCATCAGGATCGCTGCGCCAGAGATCGCCGCCCGGATCAAGCTTTGCGATCCGCTTGCGGTCGGGGCGTGCCGTGCGGATGTCGCTCAAGCCGAGGCGCGCGGCCAAGGTCTCGCGATAATCCAGCGTTTCAGGAAACAGCTTGCCAGTATCGAGGAAGATCACCGGCGTCTCCCGATCGATCGCAGCCACCATGTGCAGCAGCACCGCGCTTTCCGCGCCGAAGGACGAGACAAGGGCGATGCGGCGCGGGAAGCGGGTCTGGAGCGCCCAGCGGAGCAGGGTTGCCGCGAAGGCCCCTCCTCCCGGCCTCCTCCCACAGGAGGAGGGGGAGAGGAGGAAAGCCCCTTCCCCTTGCGGGAGGGGGTTGGGGGAGGGGGTCTCGGGCGCCATCAGTACACATCCCGCAGGTAGCGGCCCGTCTGTTGCAGCCCGCGCAGCCAGGCGGCGGCTGCCTCGGCGTCCTGCCCCGCCTGATCCTCGGCGATGCGCAGCAACGTCGCATGGACATCCTTGGCCATCGCGGTCGCGTCGCCGCAGACATAAAGGGCCGCGCCATCGGCGAGCCATTTGTACAGGTCGCGCCGCGTCTCCCACATCCGGTGCTGGACGTAGATCTTCTCCCGCTGATCGCGCGAGAAGGCCACGTCCATGCGCGTCAGCACGCCGGATTTCAGCCAATCCTGCCATTCGAGCTGGTAGAGGAAGTCGTGGGTGAAGTTGCGCGCGCCGAAGAACAGCCAGCTTGGCCCCCGCGCCCCAATCGCCTCGCGATGCTGCGTGAAGGCGCGGAACGGGGCGACGCCCGTACCTGGCCCGACCATGATGATCGGACGGTCGGGATCGGCGGGCAGGCGGAAATGCGTGTTCGGCTTGAGGAACACCTTGAGCCGGTCGCCCGCCTTGCGCCGCTCCGCGATCTCGACGGATGCCACGCCCTTGCGGTCGCGCCCGTGGCTTTGCCAGCGCATCGCGCCAATCAGCAGATGCGCCTCCTCGCCCACGGCGGCGCGGCTGGAGGCGACCGAGTAGTAGCGCGGCGGCAGCGGGCGCAGCAGCCCTGTCAACTGCTCGGCCGAAAGCCGCGCCGGCGCGTGCGCCAGTAGATCGATCACCTGCCGGTCGCGCACGAAGGCTGAAACACGCTCGGCATCGCCGGCGATGGCGGCCAGCTCCGCATCGCCGGTCAGCCTGGCATAGGTGCCGACCTGATCGCGGGTCAGCGTCGTGATGTCGAGCTTGTCGCGCAACTGACCATGCAGCGCGGCATCGCCGTCACGTCCGGCGGCGCGTAGCACGTCCTCTACCAACCTGGGGTCATTGCTCGGCATGAAGCCAAGCGAGTCGCCGGGCTCATAGGCGATACCCGCGCCTTCCAGCGACAGCTCGACATGGAAGGTCTCGGTTGTGGATCGGCTGCTGTTGAGGTTGACAAGCTCCGTCACCTCCGCCTCGAACGGGCGGGCGCGGGAGAAGGCCGGCTCGGTCTCGGAACGGGCGAAATCCACGTGGATGACCGCGGCATCGCCGCTGGGCTCCAGCGCGCGCAGGCTGGAGTCGATCCATGCCTTGGCGGGCGCTTCATAGTCGAGATCGCACTCGATCCGATCCGCCACGCGCCGCCCACCCAGCGCGGCGAG
>DATFDN010000400.1:0-3265 GCA_035252035.1 Acetobacteraceae bacterium
TCCGCGCGCAGCGCCGGCGCCTCCGGATGGGCGGCGAGCCAGGCCGCGTGCTGGTCCAGCTCGGCGAGAAGGGGCCGAACGCGGCGCACGCGGTCGAGCTGCGCCAGGCGCCGCGTTGCGCGCCGGTACGAGAGATCGAACGCTTCCCGTTTCTCTTGAAGGATTTTTCGTTCGGCCTCCTGCCTCTCCCGCGCCTCGGGCTTCAGCATGGTCGCGGCCACCCGGTTGCGGGCGCCGAGGAATTGGTCGAGCGCCTGATAGAAGGGCCGGCTTTGCGTCCGCCGCGTCGGCGCCAGGCCGTCGCGGGCGGCCTCCAGCTTGCCCCGCAGGTCGCGTGCCTGGCGCAGCCCGCCGGAAGCGGAGACCAGCGCCTCGGCGAGCGCGCCGTCGGAGGCGAGCAGTGCCTGACCGCCCAGGCGCAGCCGCTCGGTATCCAGCGCGAAGAGCCGTTCCAGCAACGCACGGTCGGCACCGCCCAGCAGCGCGGCAAGGGTGGCCGGCTCCATCTTCTGCCCGCCCGCGTCGATCAGCGTGTTGCCCTGGCCCTTGCGGCGGCCGAACACGACCGCGCCGGTCGCGGTCTCGGCGTGCGCCAGCAGGCGCATGTCCTTGTAGCCATAGCGGAAGCCCATCGGGGTCTGGGCGCCGACGCCGAACAGCAGGTCGCAGAAGGCGCCGCGCAGGATGGACTTGCCGGCGCCGTTCGGCGCGATCAGCAGGTTGATGCGGCCCGGCGCCGGGTCCAAATCGATGCGCTCGGACTGGAAGACGCCGTAATTCGTCAGGACGAGCGAGGTCAGCCGCATCGCTCAGTCCTCCGCCGCGATGCGCGCGAGCAAGAGCTGGCGCGCGCGCTCCAGTAGCTCCGGGGTCATCTCGCCACGCGCGCCCGCCACCGCTGGATGATCCTCGC
The DNA here is from genome assembly GCA_035252035.1 of Acetobacteraceae bacterium. Taxonomy (GTDB): domain Bacteria; phylum Pseudomonadota; class Alphaproteobacteria; order Acetobacterales; family Acetobacteraceae; genus DATFDN01. The sequence goes on from DATFDN010000400.1 coordinate 914, forward strand.
CCAGCGTGTCGCGCAAGCCGCGCGCGTGATTGAGCAGCTTCGCGCAATACTCGCGCAGGCCCGGCGCCAGCGCATCCGCCCGCACGGCATCGATCTGGCCCAGCAGCGTCCCCATCGCGCCGGAGCGCGCGCCCGCTGGCGCGGCGTCGGCGGGCGGGCGGGTCAGGAGCCGCGCGTCCTCAAGCCAGATCCCATCCCCGGCGAGTGCCACGGCCTCGCCGTGCAGAGTGTCGCGTGTCTTGCCGGGATCGCGGATCAGCGCCGTGTGCGCGGCGCAGGGACCGCGCAAGGTCACGCGCACCGCCAGGAGCCGGCCCTCGGCCTCGTCGAGCGCCAGGCCGAGACCTTGGCGCACGGCGTCCAGCACCGCGCCTTCGTCCTGCTCCGGCGTCAGCGCGATGTCCAGCATCGCCCAGCGCACGTCGTCGAGGGGGCGGTGCGCCACCGACGCCACCTGGCCGTCGCGCACGGTGACGAGGCTCGCGCCCTTTGGCCCGGTCTCGCGGATGTGCCGCCCCTGGGTGTTGCCGGGGAAGACGATCCAGCACGGGTCGCGCGCCAGCTCCTCGCGGGCGTGAATGTGGCCGAGCGCCCAATAGTGATAGCCGTGCTTGGCGAGCTGATCGACGGTGCAGGGGGCGTAGTTCTCGTGCCCGTCGCGGCCGTTCGCGGCCGTGTGCAACACGCCGATGTTGAAGTCGCCTGGCTCCGGCTTGGGATAATCGCGCGCGAGGTTGGCGCGCACGTCGCGCGTCGGGAAGCTCTGGCCGTGGATCGAGACCCCGTGCTCGGGCAGCCGCACGGTCCTGGGCTGCGCGGCGTCGAGGACCATGCCCGCGCCGTCGGGCAGGCGGAGCCGGCCGAGCACCGGGTTGGCGGCGTCGTGGTTGCCGTGGATCGCGTAGAACCGGATGCCGGCCTCCTTGAGCCGCGCGATCTCGGTCAGCAGGAAATGCCCGGTGCGCCAGTCCTGCCACTCCCCGTCGATCAGGTCGCCGGCCACCACCACGAAAGCGACACGCTCGGCAAGAGCGAGGTTGACGAGGTTGGTGAAGGCGGCGCGGGTCGCGGCGCGGATGCGCTCCGCCGGCGCGTCGCGGTCGGCGGCGAGGCCGCGCAGCGGGCTGTCGATGTGCAGGTCGGCCGCGTGGAGGAAGCGGAACTCGGTCATGGGGGGAGGGTAGCGCGCGGGCCGAGTCGGTGGCTATCGGCCGCGGCAAGCAGGGCGATCATGAGCGACGGCCAATTCCTCACGCGAAAAAATCCAGATGAGAGGCAACGCGATGCGCGCTTTTGGGGCGCTCATCGAGGGCCTGTTCTAATCCGTTGACGGATCGCCCCAATCTCTGCACGAAAGCCGCCTCACTGGCGAATCGAGGAACAAGATGCGGCGCCTCGCCCTGTCATTGCTGCTGCTGTGCCTGGCCGCGGGCCATTCGAGCGCGGCCGGCACGCAGCGCAATTTCGTTGTCTTCTTCCAGAAATGGTCGGCGGCCTTCGACGATCCGGCCCTGCGCGTCATTGCCGAGGCCGCGCGGTGGGCGAAGTCGCACCCGGACGCCCAAGTCAGTGTGACCGGCGCGGCGGACCGCACGGGCAGCAGGCAGGCCAATATCCTGCTCTCGGAGCTGCGGGCTCAGGTGGTCGCCGACCAACTGGCGGCGGACGGCGCCGATCCGCGCCGGATCAAGCAGATGGGCCTGGGTTCGGTCGATTACGCCCTGAGTTCGCAGGAGAGCCGACGGGTTGTGATATCCTTCCCGCCGCCCTGATCGCGCCCGCCATCGATGATCGAAACCGCTCGCCTGATCCTCCGTCCCTGGCGGCAAAGCGACTTGCCCCTGTTCGCGGAGCAGAACGCCGATCCGCTGGTCATGCGGTTCCTGGGCGGTGTGCTCACGCGGGAGGAAAGCGACGCCTATGTTCGGCGCGTGGAAAGACATCTGGCGGAAACAGGCTTTTGCAAGTGGGCCGTCGAGGCGCCAGGCGTCGCGCCGCTCATCGGCGCCGTCGGGCTCTCGCGGGTGGACTTCGAGGCGTTTTTCACGCCGGCTGTTGAGATCGCATGGCGGCTTCACCGCCGGTATTGGGGCCACGGGTACGCGACGGAGGCGGCCCGAGCGGCGATCGAGGACGGGTTCAATCGCGTCGGCTTGACGGAAATCGTGTCCATGGCGGCCCTGGACAACACCGCGTCAACGCGGGTCATGGAGCGATTGGGGATGGCGCGGACGATTGAGTTCGATCACCCGAAGGTTCCGGAAGGAAGCTCCTTGCGCAGGCACATCCTGTATCGGCTGTCACGCCCAGGAACACGCCAGCCGGCGAAATCGAGGTGAAGCAGATCCATCG
>DATFDN010000401.1:0-7489 GCA_035252035.1 Acetobacteraceae bacterium
GGTGTGCGACAGCGACTGGGAAGCGGAGTTCTGCCGCGTGGCGGAGACCCATCCGCGCGTGCTGGCCTATGTGAAGAACCAGGGGCTGGGACTGGAGGTGCCGTACCGCGACGGCGCGACGCCCCGGCGCTATCTGCCGGATTTCATCCTGCACGTGGATGACGGCCAGCCCGATCCGCTGCGCGTGGTGGTGGAGATCAAGGGCTTTCGCCGGGGTGATGCGCAGTTGAAGGCCGAGACGATGCGCAGGCTGTGGGTGCCGGGGGTGAACAATCTGGGCCAGTTCGGCCGCTGGGCCTTCGCCGAGTTCACCCAGGTGTTCGGGATCGAGGCGGACTTCAACGCGCTGATCGAGTCGCTCACGATGCGCCCGGCGGCATGAAGGGCACGCGCTATTTCGATGAGCAGGTGCTACGCAAGCGGCCCTATCTCTCGGTGGAGCAGTGCGCGTCGGTCTTGGCTGCCCCGCTGCGCCGTGAAATCCAACCGGACGGCCGCATTCGCTGGTGGGGGCGCGTCGCCGACGCGCGAGATGGTACAATGCGCATCCTACGGGTAGTCACGTTGGATGACGGCGAGACGATCCACAATGCCTTCTTCGACCGGGGCTTTCGCGAGGACTCACCATGAAGCTGCACTACTACCCGGAAACCGACAGCCTTTACATCGAGCTGAAGCCTGATGCTGGGGCGGAGGTGCGGGAGGTCGCGGATGGGCTGAATGTCGATCTGAACGCGGCCGGCGAGGTTGTCGGCTTCGACATAGACCACGCCTCGCGGCGGTTCGATCTCACGACACTGGAAACCATTGCCCTGCCGCTGAAGACAACGCGGGCAGCCTGAAGGGGCGTTGGTATTAAGCGCAAGCCATTTCACTTACCTCGTCATGCCCGCGAAAGCGGGCATCCAGGCCCACATGCACTGAGTTTCGCGCGGTTCGCCTGGATTCCCGCTTTCGCGGGAATGACGGGGTAAAGGTCAAAATCCACGCCGCCTTACCGCCAATCCTGTAACGAGACCCCACAACATGGCAAAAAAGCCGATCGCGGTCGAAACCCTGACCCACACCACGGCCAAACGCCGCAACATCCCGACCGCCGAAATGCAATCCCTGGTGGCGGCGGAGGACGCGGCGCCGAGGCAAGTGCGCTATCCGCGCGAGACTCCCTTGGCGCAAGGGGAGCGGCGGGCGCGCGACCCGGATCTCGATCCGCAACTGGTCTGGCGCGGCAAGGATCAGCAGGACTGGTCGGATCTGGTCGTGCAGGCGCCGCCCTTGTACGTGCAGGAGAAGATACACCCGAAGGCGATCATCGCCGACCTGCTGCGCCAGTCGCGGCGCGTGCGGGGGGAAGCGGCGGGCGAGCAGCTCAGCTTCTTCGACGATTTCAGCGGGTTGCCAGACCACGAGGCGCGGCTGGAGTTCTACGCACACAACCAGAACTGGTCGAACCGCTTCATCCTGGGCGACAGCCTGCACGTGATGGCGAGCCTGGCGGAGAAGGAGGGACTGCGCGGGCAGGTGCAGTGCATCTATTTCGACCCGCCGTATGGGATCAGGTTCAACTCGAACTGGCAGGTATCGACGCGCTCGCGCGATGTAAAGGACGGGAAGATTGATCAGATCAGCCGCGAGCCGGAGCAGGTGAAGGCATTCCGGGATACATGGAAGGATGGGATCAACTCGTACCTGACGTATCTGCGGGACCGGCTGACCGTGGCGCGGGATTTGCTGCATGAGAGTGGGTCGATTTTTGTGCAGATTGGGGATGAGAATGTGCATCGCGTGCGGGCGGTGCTGGATGAAGTGTTTGGAGCAGATAATCTTGTGGCACAGATTACATCCACAAAGACGGGTGGCCAAACTGCGGAATACATATCGGGTATCGCTGATTATGTTCTTTGGTATAGCCGAAACATCACGAGGCTCAAGTTTAGACGTCTCTACTACGACAAGTCTCTTGGGGGTCAGGGGGCAGCCAAATATCGAAGTGCAATGAGAACGGACGGCTCGATCCGCTCATTGGGAGATAAGCTGGAATTATGCTCCGACGAGCGCGCCTTTCGGAAAGATACTCTAACCAGCCAGCGCCCTCCGGGCAGTTTTCCAGTCCGGTTCCAGGGGAGGGTAATAACACCATCTCCCAACTATTGGAAAACTCATCCAGAAGGTATGCACCGACTTGTATCTGCCGGGCGTATTCTGCCCGAGGGTGCAACGGGAATGGCCTATGTGCGCTTCCTTGATGACTTCACCGGTGTTGAATTGACTAACGTCTGGACGGATATCGGAGGCATTCAGAGCCGGAGCGACCCAAAAGTCTATGTAGTTCAAACGGCGTCCAAGTTGATCGAACGCTGCCTCCTCATGGCCACCGACCCCGGCGACCTCGTGCTCGACCCCACCTGCGGCTCCGGCACCACCGCCACCGTCGCCGAGCAATGGGGCCGCCGCTGGATCACGATTGACACCTCCCGCGTCGCCCTCGCGCTCGCCCGCGCCCGCGTCATGGGCGCTCGCTACCCCTATTACCTGCTGGCCGACTCCCCCGAAGGCCAGCGCAAGGAAGCCGAAATCACCCGCACCGCCCCGCGCGAGGCGCCCACGCACAACGACATCCGCCAGGGCTTCGTCTGCGAGCGCGTGCCGCACATCACTCTGAAATCCATCGCCAACAACGCCTAGATCGACGTGATCTGGGACAAGTGGCAGGCCACGCTGGAACCGCTCCGCGCCAAGCTCAACGCCGCCCTCTCCCGCGCATGGGAAGAATGGGAAATCCCCCGCGAGGCCGACGCGTCCTGGCCCGCCTCCGCCACCGCGCCACACGCCGAATGGTGGAAAGCCCGCATCGCCCGGCAAAAGGAAATCGACGCCTCCATAGCCGCCCATGCCGAGCCCGAAACCTTGCACGACAAGCCCTACACCGATCCCGGCCGCGTGCGCGTCGCCGGCCCGTTCACGGTGGAAAGCCTCTCGCCGTACCGCGTGATGCCCGCCGAGGATGAAGATGTGTGGGAGAATGCCGTCGCCGCCGACGCGGACGCGGCCGGGCGCCCCGCGCCGCGTCGCACGAGTGCCCCGCACCACTGGGACGCGACCGATTTCGCCCAGGTGGTGCTCGATCACCTGAAGACCAGCGGCGTGCATCAGGCGCGGAAGGAGACCGCATCACCCTCACCAGCCTCGCCCCCTGGCCCGGCACCTACATCGCCGCCGAGGGCCGTTTCATGCAGGGTGAGACGGAACGCCGCGCGGCCATCTTCATCGGTCCCGAGTTCGGCACCGTCGCCCGCCCCGACCTGATCGCCGCCGCGCGCGAGGCGGCGGAGGCCGGGTTCCCGCTGCTGGTCGCCTGCGCCTTCAACTTCGACGCTCACGCCAGCGAGTTCGCCAAGCTCGGCCCCGTGCAGGTGGTCCGCGCCCGCATGAACCCCGACCTGCACATGGCGTCCGACCTGAAGAACACCGGCACCGGCAACCTGTTCGTGGTGTTCGGCGAGCCCGATGTGGACATCACGGCCTTGCCCGACGGCCAGATGCAGGTGCGCATCGCCGGCCTCGACATCTTTGACCCGAGCAAGGGCGAGGTCCGCGCGGGCGGCACCGAAGACATCGCCGCCTGGTTCATCGACACCGACTACGACGAGGAGAGCTTCTTCGTCCGCCACGCCTATTTCCTCGGCGCCAACGATCCCTACAAGGCGCTGAAAACCACCTTGAAAGCCGAGATCGACGAGGACGCCTGGGCCACGCTGCACCGCGACACCTCCCGCCCTTTCCCGCGCCCGAGCAGCGGACGGATCGCGGTGAAGGTGATCAACCACTTCGGGGACGAGGTGATGAAGGTGTTCTCGGTTTAGCGTCATGGAATTCCGCATCGCCGACACCTTCACCGCCAGCCTGACCCGCCTTCCAGCCCAGGATCAAAAAGCGGCCAAGATCACCGTGTTCGACATCCAGGCCGATCCCACCGCCCCCGGCTTGCGCCTGCACCGCGTCGAGCGCTCGCCCGACAAGGACTTCTGGACCGCGCGCGTCAACGACGACATCCGCATTGTCCTGCACCGCACGCAGTCCAACCTGCTGCTGTGCTACGTGGACTATCACGACAACGCCTATCGCTGGGCGGAGCGGCGGCGGATCGAAACGCACCCGCGCACCGGCGCGGCGCAGTTGGTGGAAATCGCCCAGCGCCAGGAGCAGCTTGCCTGTCCTCCCGCGCCGAAACCCGCGCGACCGCTCTTCGCCCAATACAAGGCGGAGCAACTTCTGGCCTACGGCGTCCCGCCCGACTGGATCGCCTCCGTCCAAGCGGTGGATGAGGATGGGCTGTTCGCCCTGGCCCCGCACCTGCCGGCCGAGGCGATGGACGCCCTGCTGGAACTCGCCACCGGCGGCAAGCCCGCGCTGCCTTTCGCCGCGACGCCCACGGCAAACCCTTTCGCGCATCCGAATGCACAGCGTCGCTTCCGCGTCATCGCCAACCAGGAAGAGTTGCGCTTGGCCCTGGACTATCCATGGGAGAAATGGACGGTCTTCCTGCACCCGACGCAGCGCGAGCTGGTGGAGCGGCGCTTTGGCGGCCAGGCGCGCGTCAGCGAGTCGGCTGGCACCGGCAAGACGGTGGTCGCGCTGCACCGCGCGGCGCACCTCGCCCGTCGCTCCGCCGACGCGCGCGTGCTGCTGGCAACATTCTCGACAACGCTGGCGCAGGCGCTGACGATCAAGCTCGGCCGGCTGATCGAGCCCGGCGATGCCGCTGCGTCACGAATTACCGTCAGCCCCTTGGACTGGACCGCCCACCAGTTGCACGCGGAGGCGTTCGGCAGCATTCCGGATATCGTGCCCGACAGTCAGGTGGATGCCGTCTTGCAAGAAGCCGCGCGGGAGCTGAACGAAACCCGGTTTAGCTCCCGTTTCCTGCGCACCGAGTGGCAGCAGGTGGTCGATGCCTGGCAGCTCCGCACCTGGGACGCGTACCGCGACGTGTCTCGGCTCGGCCGCAAAATACGCATCGGCGGCAGCCAGCGGGAGGCGCTGTGGGCGGTGTTCGCCCGCGCCCAGGCGATGCTGCGCGAACGCAAGCTCATGACCTGGGCCGAGGTCATCGCCCGCGTTACCGCCCATTATGCCGCGCGGACGGACAAGCCATTCAGCACCGCGGTCATCGACGAGGCGCAAGACATCAGTATCCCGCAACTGCGCCTACTTGTGGCGATCGTCCCAAGCGGGCCGGACAGGCTTTTCTTCGCCGGCGATCTCGGGCAGCGCATCTTCCAGCCGCCGTTCTCCTGGCTGTCACAGGGTGTCGATGTGCGCGGACGCTCGACCACGCTGAAGGTCAACTATCGAACATCGCATCAGATCCGCCGCCGGGCGGACCGGTTGCTGCCCCCTGTGGTGCGGGACGTGGACGGCGTGGAGGAGGGGCGAAAGGGCACGATCTCGGCCTTCGAGGGGTCTGAACCCGACGCGCGCCTCTTCGCGGATGAAGCGGCGGAGATCGCCTTCGTGGGCGGATCGATCGCGGCGCGGATCGCGGACGGCGTTGCACCCGGCGAGGTGCTGGTGCTGGTCCGCGCGGCCGGGCAACTGGATCGGGCCAAGGCGGCGGTGAAGGCGGCCGGGCAAGCCTTCGTGTCCCTGGCCGACCGGCCCACCGAGGGCGGTGATGATCGGGTAGGCGTCGGTGAAATGCACCTGGCGAAAGGTCTGGAAGCCCGCGCCGTCACCGTCATGGCGTGCGACAGCGAGGTGGTCCCTCTGCAATCGCGCCTCGAAGCGGTCGCGGAGGAATCGGAACTGGACGAGGTGTTCGATAGCGAGCGCCACCTCCTGTATGTGGCCTGCACACGCGCCCGCGATCATGTCGCGGTGACCGGCGTCAGGCCGGGTTCGGAATTCCTGGCCGACTTGATTGAGGGAGCGTAGTGCGGGCGATCCTGATACCCTGGCCGAATGGATAGGGTCATGATGAAACTGAAGCTGGAAGGTCCGAAGGGCGGCGTGATGATCGTGACCGGGGGTGGGCGGGGCATTGGCGCCGCCGTCGCTGCCGGTGCGGCGGCGTTGGGCCATCCGGTCCTGGTCAACTACGTGGGCGACCAAGAATCGGCCGATGCGCTGGTGCGTCGCATCGAGGGCAGAGGTGGGCGCGCGCTGGCCGTGCGGGCGGACGTGGGCAGCGAGGATGGCGTGATCCGCCTGTTCGAAGCCGCTGACGCGATGGGCGCGCCGCTGGCTGGCCTCGTCAACAACGCCGGCATCAGCGGCGGCTTCGCCCGGCTCGACGCGCTGCAAGGCGAGGCGCTGCGGCGCGTGCTGGCCGTCAACGTGGCGGGCAGCTTCCTGTGCGCGCGGGAGGCAGTGCGGCGCATGTCCACGCGGCACGCGGGCCAGGGCGGCACGATCGTCAATATCTCCTCGATCGCGGCGAAGCTGGGCAGCCCCGGCGAATGGATCCACTACGCCGCGAGCAAGGGAGCCATCGACACCCTCACGGTGGGCCTCGCGCGCGAAGTGGCGGCGGAAGGCATCCGCGTCAACGCCGTGGCACCCGGTCTCATTGCCACCGACCTCCACGCGACAGCCGGTGCCCCGGACCGGCTGGAGCGCCTCGCGCCCGGCATTCCAATGGGCCGTGCCGGGACCACCGAGGAGGTGGCCGCTGCCGTGCTGTGGCTGATGTCAACCGCCGCCTCGTATGTCACCGGCGCCGTCGTGCCGGTCGGCGGCGGCCGGTAGGGGTCAGGCGCCGGACGGAGGCGGCCCGCCGTTCAGGGCGCGATAGGTGCGGATCACCTGGCTGTCGTCGGCCGTTCCATCGCCACGGCCGGAGGTGGCAAGGAACATCTGATGCGCGCTGGCGGCCAACGGCAGCGCCGCTTTCGCCTCGCGCCCAGCCTCCAGCACAATGCCCAGATCCTTCACGAAGATGTCCACCGCGCTCGTGATCTCGGGATCGGCTTGCAACATGCGTGGACCGCGATCCTTCAGCATCCAGCTTGACGCGGACGAGCCGCCGAGAATTTCAAGGAGAATTCGGGGATCGACGCCGAGCTTCGCGGCCAGCGAGAACGCCTCGGCGGCAGCGGCGATATGCACCCCGCAGAGCAACTGGTTGACGGTCTTGACCACTGCGCCCTGACCCGGACGCTCGCCGACATGGAAGACCTTGTTCCCAAGAGCATCCAACAGCGGCTTGGCGGCGCTGAATGTGTCCTGCGGCGCGGCCGCCATGATCGTGAGCGTCGCGCCGGTGGCACCAACGACCCCGCCCGAAACCGGCGCGTCCACGAAACGCCGCCCCGATTCCAGCACGCGCGCGGCCAAAGCTTCCACGGCGCCGGGTGGGCACGTCGCCATGAGCAAGACAATGCCGCTGGGCACGAGCGCCTCAAGTGCGCCGTCCACGAACAGAACCTGCTCCGCCTGCGCGGCATTGACAACCATCAGCAGGAGGAAATCCGCGCCGCGCGACGCCTCC